>NZ_JBFTQY010000011.1:0-211363 GCF_056399245.1 Rhizobium sp. 01N447_2 | reverse complement strand
GACCCAGTACAGCTCCGCGCTATGCCCGACGCCGACGACATGCCCTTCGCTCAACAACCAGTCGGAAGTGCCCGACGTCGAGAGCAAGACGATCGGCCTGTCGATCGAAGACAAGATCGAGTTCGGCGATACGAATTTTGCGTTGACGCCGGGCATTCGTTTCGACTGGTYCAGCTATGATCCGTCAACGAGCGGCGGGTTCGCCAGCAATCCGGCGCTTGCCAAGTTCGGCACGCTGTCCGACCGCAGCGATCAGCACGTTTCGCCGAAGGTGCTCGCCACCTACGAACTGACACCCGATGTGCAGCTCTACACCCAGCTGTCGTCGGCCTTCCGCGCACCGACTGTCGATGAGCTCTACAGCCGCTTCTACAATGCGGGCGGCAACTATGCCCAGCTCGGCAACCCTGACCTGAAGCCAGAAACTGGCTATGGGGTCGAGATGGGCGCCAATTTCGACACGGGTGATTTCAACGGCCGTCTGGCGGTCTTCCACAACCGGTATCACAACTTCATCGAAACGGTGACGAGCGTCAACGCGACCACTGGCATCACGGAGTTCAACTATACCAACGTCAGCAGTGTGACGATCTCCGGTATCGAAGCGAGCGCCGACAAGACGTTCAACAACGGCATCAACCTGCATGCCGCACTTGCCTATGCCTATGGCAGGAATGAAGAAACCACTCAGCGCCTGCGCTCGGTGGCGCCATTCAAGGCGATCGTCGGCGGCGGCTGGAGCAACGAGACTTTCGGCTTCGATCTTTCTTCTACGCTTTCGGCGGGCATGCTCACTGACCATCTCAATACGCCCGTCACCAACACCGCCGACACGACCTTCGATGCGCCCGGCTACGCGATCGTCGACCTGACCGGCTGGTGGACACCGGACCAGATGCCGGGCCTGCGCGTGCAGGCCGGCGTCTACAACATCTTCGACCAGGAATATTTCAACGCGCTCGCCGTGCGCGATGTCAACCTGATCTCGACGGCGTCGCAGCCGCGCGATTGGTATTCCGAGCCCGGCCGCACTTTCAAGGTCTCGCTGACCAAGACCTTCTGATCGCGATCACGCTTTCAGGGCTGGGGATGGGCGGCTTTCGGGCCGCCCTTTTTCATTCCCGCATTCGCCTCTTGCGCAATGGCTGATCTCAGGCTAACAATTTTTTCCATGATCAAGTCCTTGAACATTGCAGTTTGGTGGTGGGTTCGCTAAGGCGGCCTCGACCAATCGTGTTCAAAGACGACGAGTGAGCCGCCCGAAACTTCGAGGCGGCTTTTTTGTTTTATGGCCGCCTGTCGTCCGGGCCCCGATAACGGAGTGGAACAATGGTAACGATCCTGCGGGATGATGGTGCGGAAATCTACGAGACCAAGGGCGGCATATCCGTCACGCGGCAGCGGCGGGCGATCCCCTACGGCGATGCGGTCTCTTCCTATGTCGACAAGCTCGACGAGCGCCGCGGTGCGGTGTTCTCGTCGAACTACGAATATCCGGGCCGCTACACGCGTTGGGATACCGCCGTCGTCGATCCGCCGCTCGGCATCTCCTCCTTCGGGCGTGACGTCTGGATCGAAGCCTATAATGAACGCGGCGAAGTGATCCTCGGCTTCGTGACCGAGCGGCTGAAGACGGTGTCCGAAATCGTGCTCGGCGTGTCCTCCGCCCGTCGCCTCGACCTCACCGTCAAGTCGCCGGACCGGGTGTTTACCGAGGAAGAGCGCTCGAAGATGCCGACGGTCTTCACCGTGCTGCGCGCCGTCACCGACCTGTTCTACTCGCAGGCGGATGCGAGCCTCGGGCTCTACGGCGCCTTCGGATACGACATCGCCTTCCAGTTCGATGCGATCGATCTGAAGCTGACGCGGCCCTCCGACCAGCGCGACATGGTGCTCTACCTGCCGGACGAGATCCTCGTCGTCGACAACTACGCCGCCAAGGCCTGGGTCGACCGTTACGACTTCGAAAAAGGCGGCGTGTCGAYCGAGGGCAAGGCCCAAGATATCGCGGCGGAGCCCTTCAAACACACGGATGCCATTCCGCCGAAGAGCGATCACCGGCCGGGCGAATATGCCGAGCTCGTCACCAAGGCGAAGGAAAGTTTCCGCAAGGGCGACCTCTTCGAAGTCGTGCCCGGGCAGAAATTCATGGAGCGCTGCGACAGCAAGCCGTCCGACATTTCCAAGCGGCTGAAGGCGATCAATCCGTCGCCCTATTCCTTTTTCATCAATCTCGGCCACCAGGAATATCTGGTCGGCGCCTCACCCGAAATGTTCGTGCGCGTTTCCGGCCGTCGCATCGAAACCTGCCCGATTTCGGGTACGATCAAGCGCGGCGACGATCCGATCGCCGACAGCGAGCAGATCCTGAAGCTCCTGAATTCCAAGAAGGACGAGTCCGAGCTTACCATGTGCTCTGATGTCGACCGCAACGATAAAAGCCGTGTCTGCGAGCCGGGTTCGGTCAAGGTCATCGGCCGCCGGCAGATCGAGATGTATTCGCGCCTCATCCACACGGTCGACCATATCGAAGGGCGGCTGCGCGACGACATGGACGCCTTCGACGGTTTCCTCAGCCACGCCTGGGCCGTCACTGTCACCGGCGCCCCGAAGCTCTGGGCGATGCGCTTCATCGAGAGCCATGAAAAAAGCCCTCGCGCCTGGTACGGCGGGGCGATCGGCATGGTCGGCTTCAACGGCGACATGAACACCGGCCTGACGCTGCGTACCGTGCGCATCAAGGATGGTATCGCCGAGGTGCGTGCTGGTGCGACGCTGCTCAACGATTCCATTCCTGAGGAAGAAGAAGCCGAAACAGAACTGAAGGCCTCCGCCATGCTTTCCGCCATCCGAGACGCCAAGACGGGCAATTCCGGCAGGATCCAGCGCGACGTCGCGAGCGTCGGCAAGGGCGTCAGCATCCTGCTCGTCGATCATGAAGACAGCTTCGTCCACACGCTCGCCAATTATTTCCGCCAGACGGGGGCGACGGTTTCGACCGTGCGCACACCAGTGCCGGAGGAAATCTTCGACAAGCTGAACCCGGACCTCGTCGTGCTGTCGCCCGGACCTGGAACGCCCAAGGATTTCGACTGCAAGGCGACGATCAAGAAGGCGCGGGCGCGCAACCTGCCGATCTTCGGCGTCTGCCTCGGTCTGCAAGCGCTCGCCGAAGCCTATGGCGGGGAACTGCGCCATCTGGCGCTGCCGATGCACGGCAAGCCCTCGCGCATCCGCGTGCTGGAGCCTGGCATCGTCTTCTCCGGCCTTGCCAAGGAGGTGACGGTCGGCCGCTACCACTCGATCTTCGCCGATCCCTCGACGCTGCCGCGCGAATTCATCATCACGGCGGAAAGCGACGACGGCACGATCATGGGTATCGAACACGCCAAGGAACCGATCGCTGCGGTGCAGTTCCATCCGGAGTCGATCATGACGCTCGGTGGCGATGCCGGGATGCGGATGATCGAAAATGTCGTGGCGCATCTGGCGCGCAGGGTGAAGACGAAGGCTGCGTGACGGCAATTTTGCCTGGCCCTTCCTACTGCGGGAAGGGCCAGGCATCAGGCCGTCGGGCCGCGACTTGACTTCTTCCGGCAAATCAGAACATTTCAGGAACGATCAATCGGAACCTATTGCCGTGGCCAATGCTGAAAAGTTCATCGTTCTCCCTTACCGCAAGAACCGCGGCAATCTCGTGCCCGGCGAAATGCGCCAGGCATCGAACTCCGTCAGTGCGGAAAAGATCGCTTCGGCGATGGCTGAGCGTTTCGTCGGCGTGGCGGCCTATGCCGTGATCGTCGATGAAGAAACCGGCGACATGTCGTCGCCGCGATTGCTTGCACGATATGGCGAGATTGCCGATCTCAACGCCGCCTGAGGCGCCGTTTTTACATGGAGACGTCGCTCTACCTGCCGGTCAAAGCTTTCTTGGAGGCGGCGGGTTATGTCGTGAAGGGCGAGGTCGGCGGATGCGATCTCGTCGGCTTGAGCGATGCCGAGCCGCCGGTCGTGGTGGTCTGCGAACTGAAACTCTCCTTCAACCTTGAACTGCTTCTCCAGGCGGTTGACCGCGCGGCGATGAGTGATGAAGTCTGGGTTGCGGCCCGCGTTTCCGCCAAAGGCCGAGGGCGGGAGGCCGACAAACGATACCGCAACCTCTGCCGGCGACTTGGTATCGGCATGCTTGGCGTCTCCGATGGCGGCGAGGTCAGCGTCATCGTTAGTTCCGTCTCGCCTATGCCGCGCACCAATCCGAAGCGGCGGTCGCGCCTCGTCAAGGAGCATCAGCGCCGCCGTGGTGATCCCGCCGTCGGTGGCGGCTCGCGGGTGCCGATCATGACCGCCTATCGCCAGCAGGCGTTGCTCTGCGCGTCTGCACTCGATGGGGGGCTCAAGCGGCCGCGAGATATGAAGATGCTTGTGCCCAATGCCGGCCCGATCCTGCGCGACAACGTCTACGGATGGTTCGAGCGGATAGAAAAGGGTGTTTACGCCCTGACGTCTGCAGGGCAGGCTGCTCTCCTACGCTGGCCGCAGCCTGTCCTTTCCGACCCGGCTCCTTGAGCCGGCGCAGTACCGAGCAACGGGGATCGCTCGTCGAGGGTTGCCTTCCGGCTACTGCGTAATTCCTTGAATCGGAATCGATATGAGGATGAAATTATGCAGTAATTCAAAGTGTTACAGCGCCTTTTGCGCGTCCGAAAGGATGCGCGGCGCTGTAAGGCCGGCAACGCCTGTGAACGGCGTGTCATTCCCCTTTGACAAATCCTCCGTCATCGCCCATATCACCCTGAAATGAACCGCCTGCGCGACATTCGCGTGGGCGGTTTTGCGTTTCAACGGCTTGAAAGCTGCAATTCATTCGCAACCGCAGGGGGACGAAATGAGTGACAACGGCGATCTTACGGTTCGGAAGCTGGCGATGTGGGGGATTCCACTGTCGCTCGGCGTCATGGGTCTGAAGATGGTGGCGTGGTGGGTCACCGGGTCAGTGGCGCTGCTGTCGGACGGGCTCGAATCATCGGTCAATGTCGTTGCCGCCTTCATCGCCTTCTTCGTCATTCGCTATGCGCAGAAGCCGGCCGATCACGACCATCCCTTCGGCCATCATAAGGCAGAATATCTGTCTGCCGTCACCGAAGGCGTGCTGATCGTCGTGGCCGCCCTGCTGATCGTCAACGAGGCGGTTGGTTATCTCGCCGAGCCGCGCATGCTGGATGCGCCCGTGCTTGGCCTTGCGATCAACTTCGCAGCCGGTGTCATCAATGCGATATGGGCGCGGTTGCTGATCAGAACCGGACGCAGACATCGCTCGGCAGCACTGACGGCGGATGGGCATCACATCATGTCCGACGTCGTGACCTCCGTCGGCGTGCTCGTCGGCCTGCTGCTGGCGCTGGCAACGGGTTATGCGATCTTCGATCCGGTGCTTGCCATTCTCGTTGCCGTCAACATCCTCTATCAGGGCTGGAGGGTGATCTCGCAATCGATCGGCGGGCTGATGGACCAGGCGGTCGAGCCGCACGAGGAGGAGGCGATCAAGCAGGCGATCGCCACCCACGCGGCCGGCTCGATCGGCGTGCATGACCTGAAAACGAGGCGGGCGGGTACCGTCACCTTCATCGATTTCCACATGGTGGTGCCCGGCGCGATGTCGGTGCGGCAGGCGCATGATATATGCGACCGCCTTGAGGATGCCATCAGGGCGGTGCACGAGGGCGCCACCATCGCAATTCACGTGGAGCCGGAGGGCGAAAAGGCTCACGGCATCCGAGTCAAAGTCGTCAAGGAGGCATAATGCCGAGTACCGATGTTTCCAACCTGTCGATGCTGGGTCAGCAAACTGAAACCGCGCAATCGCCGGAGGAGGCGGTGCTTGAAAAAGTGCCGTCCAACCATGCCGGCACCGATTACGTCGTGCGCTTCACCGCGCCGGAATTCACCTCGCTCTGCCCGATGACCGGGCAGCCGGATTTCGCCCATATCGTCATCGACTACATTCCGGGCGAATGGCTGGTGGAATCGAAGTCGCTGAAGCTCTTCCTGCATTCCTTCCGCAATCATGGCGCTTTCCACGAGGATTGCTCCGTCTACATCGCCAAGCGCATCGTCGAGCTGCTCGATCCGAGGTGGCTGAGGATCGGTGCCTACTGGTATCCGCGCGGCGGCATTCCGATCGATGTCTTCTGGCAGACGGGCACGCCGCCGGAAGGCGTGTGGCTGCCGGAGCAGGGCGTTGCCACCTATCGCGGCCGTGGGTGAGCCGCGGTCGGGCGCAGCCCGAGCAATCGATCCAGTGAATCGATTGCAGCGGTGAACGCCCTGAGCTTAGAGCGAAGGGCCGGGCAACGGCGCGGCAATCGCTGCCCGTCTCCGGCCGCTAGATCTCACACATCCGTCGTGTCGTCGCCGGACGAGTCGTCGGTGTAATCGTCGCTGTCGTCGTAATCGGCCTGCTGGATATTGTCGTTATCCTTGTCGTCTGACGCGGTATCAGCGGCCTGGCGGGTGTCGTCATTGCCGTAGTAATTGTTGATGACGGTTTCCTCGGTCGGCGCGCTGGCATTGCCGAAGGGATTGGCGCCGAAGGGCGAGCCCCAGCCGAGCGAGGACATGTGGTTGCCGAAGATGCCGCTCAGCGAGTTGGCAAGCAGCATGCCGCCAGCGACACCCGCCGCCGTGCCGAGCGCGCCGTGCAGGAAGCTGCCGCCCGCAGACGGCGCAGAGACCTGCTGGGTCCAGGGGCCGGTCGGCTGTTGGGGCGGCTGGCGGACATCGCGGTCGTAGCCGCGGGAATCGTCATAGCCGCGGGACTGCTGGCCCCAGGGACCGGGATTGGAGGGGCCAGGATTCGAGGGAACTGGGGCCGGCTGCTGCGTCTGGGTATTGCCGAAAATCGAGCTCAGGAAACCGCCGCCCTGTTCGGCCTGGCGGTGTTCGCTCTCGCCGGCTTCCAGCTGGCGGAGACGCTCTTCCAGTTCCTTGATGTGGTTGGCGGCCGCCTCCAGTCCCTTTTCCTGAACGATGACGGCCTGGGCGAGATAATAGGTGGCGGAGGGCTGTTCGCGCGTCGCCTGGTCGATCAGGGCTTCGGCGTCGCGGTCGCGCGGTGTGGCCGCGGCGGTGCGTACGCGGTCGAAGAGGGCGGTCAGCAATTGGCGTTCTTCGGGTGACATTGTCCTGCCTCCTAATCATCTGATGCGGCGTTTGCCGCGTGAGGCTGAGGTAGGAACCGATTTGGGCTTTTCAAAGCCTTTCGCCGTTACAATTCGGTAAGGCTTGCAGAACGGCGCGCGGCTTCTTAAGGATATCTCTATCGCTTCGGTGCCTTGTGTTTTTCCCGCATTGTTTTAGGCATTGAGTCGCACTATGTGCGAGGAACCCGAATTCATCTCCAAGAGGTTCGAATGAACGACGAAGACCAGGACGACAAGACGAAGGAACTGCCGCTCGGCAAGGAAACGGAGGCGAATCTTTTCAAGTCGCGTTCGATCTTCATCTACGGACCGATCAATCAGGAATTGGCGCAGAAGGTCTGCTCGCAGCTCGTGGCGCTTGCCGCGGCCAGCGACGAGGACATTCGCATCTATGTCAATTCGCCCGGCGGCCACGTCGAATCCGGCGATTCCATCCATGACATGATCAAGTTCATCAAGCCGAAGGTCTGGATGATCGGCACCGGTTGGGTCGCCTCCGCCGGCGCGCTGATCTATGTCGCCACTCCGAAGGAGCGGCGCCTGTGCCTGCCGAACACGCGCTTCCTGCTGCATCAGCCCTCCGGCGGCACGCGCGGCATGGCATCCGACATCGAAATCCAGGCGCGCGAAATCATCAAGATGAACGAGCGCCTGAACAGGATCATGGCAGCGGCCACCGGCCAGCCGCTCGACAAGATCGACAAGGATACGGATCGCGACTACTGGCTTTCGGCCGAAGAGGCGAAGGAGTATGGCCTCGTTTCACGGATCGTGACGTCGCAGGCCGATATCTAAGTTTTCTCAGCCAAGCTGCCAAGAACCCGCCCTTGCCTRCCGATCGCAGGTGAGGGCGTTCTGTTTTCGGATAGTGCTTGAACGGAGATGATCTCCTAGCGGCAAGGTCTGAACGGAAAGCACTGAATCCAGACTTGCACCTGGGGCAACCATCATGCTCCATGCGCCATTAGCGCAGCTCGAGTCCCGCCATGTTCAAAGATTTTTCCGTCCAAGCCCTGTTCATGGGGCTGCTGACCGCCTTCGTCGGTTCCGCCAGCTCCTTCGCCGTTGTGCTGCATGGGCTGCAGGCGGTCGGCGCCACGGATGTACAGGCGGCTTCCGGGCTGATGGCATTGTCGATTTCCATGGGCATCTGTGCGATCGTGCTGAGTGCCGTGACCCGATTGCCGGTCAGCATCGCTTGGTCGACACCGGGCGCCGCACTGCTGGCAAGCACCGGGGCGATCGAGGGTGGCTTCAATGCGGCGGTCGGAGCATTCCTGATCTGTGCTGCCCTGATTATTGTTGCGGGACTGTTCAAGCCGCTCGGGCGAGCGGTTGCCGCCATTCCGGCGCCACTCGCCAATGCGATGCTTGCCGGCGTGCTGATCGGCCTTTGTTTCGCGCCGGTGAAGGCGATCGGCTTCAATCCGCTGTTCGGCCTGCCGATCGTCGTCGCCTGGATCGTCGTCGGCGCCTTCAAGCGGCTCTGGGCAGTGCCGGCAGCACTCGCGGCCTTCGTGCTGGTGCTCGCCTTCGGTGTCGATATCCCCGACGGTGCGCTCAGCTCGCTGGAGCAGTCGCTGGTGCCGACGGCGGAGTTTGTCCGACCGGTGTTCAATCTCGCCGGCCTCGTCTCGATCGCACTGCCGCTCTTCATCGTCACTATGGCTTCGCAGAACATTCCGGGTATCGCGGTGCTGAAGGTCAACCACTACGACCCGAAGCCCGGTCCGCTCTTTGCCGTCACCGGCTTCTTCTCGCTGCTGTCGGCGCCGTTCGGCGGCCACGCGGTCAATCTGGCGGCCATCACCGCGGCAATGTGCGCCGGACAGGACGCCCATGCCGATCCGAAGCGGCGCTATTGGGCGTCCCTGATCGCCGGCGTCGGTTATATCATTCTCGGGCTGCTTGCCGGCGCTGTGACGGCCTTCGTCGCGCTCGCGCCTTCCATCTTGATCGAGGCGGTAGCTGGGCTGGCGCTGGTCGGCGCCTTTTCGTCCTCGGCGATGTCGGCCTTCCAGGCGCCGGACTCGCGCGAGGCGGCGGCGATCACCTTCCTCGTCACCGCCTCCGGCGTTTCCTTCGGCGGTATTTCCGGTGCCTTCTGGGGTCTGATCGCGGGTGGGCTGATGCTGGCGCTGTCGCGGCTGGTGAAGATTTGGAAAGACCGAGCTCAGTCGAGGTAACGGAGGGTCGTTGTGCTCCCCAAATGCCGGATCCTGGCGCTTCAAGCAGTTCCGCCAGCAATAAGTGCGCAGTTCGTCGATTGTTGGCGGTGACCAAAAGCCCGGCAAGGACTTGCCAGCATCACCGCCCGAGGCTATAAGCGCGGTCATGAAGACCACTGGCGCCAGAATTTCTGACACGATTGCACGCGGCCGTATCGCCCTGCGTGACAATACGCGCGCCCTGACCTCGCTTCTTCTCCTCGGCCTTACGCGCGGTTGCCGGGTCCTTTGAGGAGCGCCCGGCGGCCGAAAGCCCGCCCGGCCATCGCTCCTCGCGACTCACTTTCAAAATTGACCTAACGACCGACAAGGTCCGCATTTGTTTATCGCCAAGCCCGACATGATCGGCTATGAGGCGGGCAAATGCCGGGACGAGGAGACGATACGATGGACGCGAAGACGCAATCCTCAGAGAATAAGATGGCCTCCGTGAATAACATGGCCTCCACAAACAAGACGGCCCCCGCAAAAGGCATGCCCGACGCCGCGGTAAAATACCGGGCCTACCCGCAGGTAAACATTCCCGATCGCACCTGGCCGACGAAGACCATTACCAAGGCACCGGTCTGGTGCTCGGTCGACCTGCGCGACGGCAACCAGGCGCTCGTCGACCCGATGGGCCACGATCGCAAGGCGCGGATGTTCCAGCTGCTGATCGAGATGGGCTTCAAGGAAATCGAAATCGGTTTCCCCTCGGCTTCGCAGACCGATTTCGACTTCGCCCGCTGGTGCGTGGAGGAGGGCAATGTGCCCGACGACGTCTCCCTGCAGGTGTTGGTACAGTGCCGCCCGGAAMTCATCACCCGCACCTTCGAAGCGCTGGAAGGCGCAAACCGGCCGATCGTGCACTTCTACAACTCGACCAGCGAGTTGCAGCGCCGCGTCGTCTTCGCCAAGGATGTGCAGGGGATCAAGCAGATCGCCGTCGATGCCGCCAAGATGATCACCGATATGGCCACGAAGGCCGGCGGCGGTTACCGTTTCGAATATTCGCCGGAGAGCTTCACCGGCACGGAACTCGATGTGGCGCTGGAGATCTGCAATGCCGTCATCGAGGTCGTCAAGCCGACGCCCGACAACAAGCTGATCATCAACCTGCCGTCCACCGTCGAGATGGCGACGCCGAACGTCTATGCCGACCAGATCGAATGGATGTGCCGCAACCTCGACAATCGCGAGAACCTGATCGTTTCCCTGCATCCGCATAACGATCGCGGCACCGGCATCGCCGCTGCCGAACTGGCATTGCTGGCAGGTGCCGACCGCGTCGAAGGCACGCTGTTCGGCAATGGCGAGCGCACCGGCAATGTCGACATGGTGACGATGGCGCTGAACATGTTCACGCAAGGCGTCGATCCCGAGATCGACTGCTCGAATATCGAACGCATCAAGGAAGTGTTCGAATATTCGAACCAGATGGTGATCGGCGAGCGTCATCCCTATGTCGGCGAACTGGTCTATACGGCCTTCTCCGGCTCGCATCAGGATGCGATCAACAAGGGTATGAAGGCAGCACAGGTCGCCAATCATCCCGTGTGGGAAGTCCCGTACCTGCCGATCGATCCGCGCGATGTCGGTCGTTCCTACGAGGCAATCATCCGCATCAATTCTCAGTCCGGCAAGGGCGGCATCGCCTATATCCTGCAGCAGGATTACGGGCTGAACCTGCCGCGCAACCTGCAGGTGGAACTCCGCGAAGAGATCCAGCGCATCACCGACGTGGAGGGCAAGGAGCTTCCGTCCCGGCGCATCTACGACCGCTTCATCGAGCGCTACGTGACGCAGCCGGAAGGCCGCCTGCGCTTCGTCGACCATCACACCTATCCTGACACTGAGCACAAGGGCCAGCGGATCGTCGCAGCCGAGATCACCGACAATGGGGAGATCAAGCGCATCGAAGGGCGCGGCAACGGCCCGATCGACGGCTTCATCAACGCGCTGTCGCATTATCTCGGCATCGAGATGTCGGTCGAGGACTATTCCGAGCATTCGCTCCAGCATGGCTCGAACGCGGCGGCGATCTCCTATGTCGAGACCTCCTATCCCGGCGGCAAACTCTTCGGCGCCGGCATCAATACCAACATCGTCGCGGCATCGCTGGAAGCGATCGTCTCGGCCGCCAACCGTGTGCTCGACGTGAAGGCCGGCAAGGCCTGATCTTAAAAGGACTCAGGCCGCGACCGCACTACTGCACAATTCCTTAAATCGGAATCGATTTAAGGATAAAATTATGCAGCAATTCAAAGTGTTACAGCGCCTTATGCGCGTCTGAAAAGAGGCGCGGTGCTGTAGCGCGGCGCGGCCTGACGATGCAGTCGGCGACTTTGTCGGCTTCGTTTCGCGCTTCGGCGTGGCGTTGGCCCCATTGGCAGAGCGCCAGCAGCACCGGTTCGAGCGCGAGGCCGAGTTCGGTCGCGTTGTATTCGACGCGAGCAGGGACTTCGGCGAAGATCTGGCGGGCGACCAGCCCGTGCTCCTCCATCTCGCGCAGCTGCTGGATCAGCACCTTCTGGGTGATGGCGGGCATCATCCGCTTCAACTCCGACAGACGCTTCGGACCGGAGAAGACGTAGTAAAGGATGACCGGCTTCCAGCGTCCTGAAATCACCTTCAGCGCGCGCTCGACCGGCAGCTCGGGGAGTCTTTTCATCGGCTCGGCCATGGTCACCTCCTGGTGGGTAGGACACGAAAGAGTGTGTATTTTTGCCGGATATTCGTGTCGAGGTCGCGGGTACAATCGAGCGAGCAGGGACTGGTGCCGACCCGTCGCTCCTTGGCAGGCGGGTTGGCGTTCCTCTCTTTGCGATCGGGCGCGGTTCGGGCGGTTATGCCGAATTCGTCGCGGTCGATGGCGGGGCGGTGGTGCTGCTGCCCGATGCGCTTTCCTTCGCGGCGGCGGCCGCGCTGATGGTGCAGGGGCTGTCGGCGCTGCATCTCCTGCGCCGCAGTCCGGMGAAAAACAAAAACGTTCTCGTGAGTGCGGCAGCGGGCGGTGTCGGATCGCTGCTTGTGCAGCTGGCGAGACGCGACGGGGCGAAGATGGTGATCGCGGCGGCCAGCAGCGACGAGAAGCGGGGGCTTGCCCTATCTCTCGGCGCCGATCATGCGGTCGATTATACGGCGCCCGGCTGGCAGGAGGACGTCAAAAGGCTGACCGGAGGGCTCGGTGCGGATATCATCCATGAAACCGTCGGCGGCGCGTTTTCAAAGGCGGCGCTCGATGCGCTGGCGCCTTGCGGCGAGCTGGTGCTGGCGGCGATGGGGCGATTCGGGCTTGGGGCGGCCGATGTTGAGGACATGCTTGATGACAATCAGTCGATCAAGGGATTTTCGCTGTTGCCGCTGCTGACGTCCCAGGGTGTGCGGGAGGATCTTGCCGAACTCTTCGAGCTTGCCGCGGCTGGCGCCCTGACGGTTATCGACGGCGGTCGTTTCCCACTGCATCAAGCGGCGGAAGCGCATCGCGCCATCGAAGGGCGGAGGGCGGTCGGCAAGGTGGTGCTGGTGCCTTAAATCAAAGAAGGCGAGCACGACGTGGTGCGAAAACCGCTCGACGTCATGCTCTATCAATCAGATCGCCGTGGCGATCTCCATGGCGAGCTGTCCGAGGGTTGCTTCGGCGGAGGGGCCGGCAAGCACATAGGAGGTGCCGGCATTGTGCCAGGTCACGAGGCCGATCTCGTCCTTGATCGTTTCCTTGAAGTCGTCGGTCTCGGGCGGCTGCGCGTCCTTGCGGAAACAGATGGAGATAACGTCGCCGTCGGCGTTGGAATAAACGAGCTGCCCGACAGGGCGGCTATCGCCGAGGATGACGCGCGCGCCCTGGAAGGTCCAGGCTTCGGCGCTGAGATCAGGCACGCGGAAGGGCACGCCGATCGCGGTCGTCAGCCAGCTGGAGATTTCCTCGGCCTGCGAGGCGGGCACTTCGACGAGATGGCGGGGCTGGCGGATCAGCAGGCGCTGATAGGCGGTGACGTCGCCCAGCCAGTCGTTGGTATTGGTCGGTGCCGTATTGGTGGTGGCCATGGTGGCGATCTCGTCGGCATCGGGGCCTGCGCCGACGAAATAGCCGATGCCGCAACCGACGACGAAGAGGATGATGGCGGCGGCCAGCGCCTGCGGGCCGCTCGGCGCCAGTTTCACCTGCGGACGCGTGGCGCGCTGGGCGATCGGCGTTTTCGGCGGCTGTGTGCTCTTGATGGAGCGGACGAGGGCGAGCGGCACCGGCTCCTTCAGGATATCGTCGAGGCGGYGGCGGCCAAAATCGGCGCCATGACGTAGCTTCTCATGCAGCCGGCGCGCATTCTCGTCACTTGCCAGACGCTGTTCCAGTTCGTGCCGCTGTTCGGGCGAGACTTCGCCGTCTAGAAGGGCGGTGAGCTGGGCCTCGAGCGGCAATTTCCTAAAATCGAGCAAATTCAGTACCTGTGGATCGGGTGAGTGCCGGCAAGCCCGGCGAAATGCAGCCTCGCGGTGGCGAGCTGAGAGACGACGTTTGCCACCGGAATGCCCATGATGTCGGCCGCCTGCTGGTAGCTGTGGCCTTCGACGTCGACGAGCAGGAACATGCTGGAAACGCCATCCGGCATATCGGAAATCATGTGATGGATGGTGTCGGGATCGACCGCAGCCGAGCGTTCGCGCGCGGCCTCGCGAATATCGGTGACGTTGCCGCGGACGGAAGCCTTCGGTTTGCGCTTGCGGTTGTCGTCGGCCCATTGCTGGCGGGCAAGCGTGTAGATCCAGCTTTCCAGACGGCCTTCGCCGCTCCATTGATGACCTTTGGAGATGGCACGCTGACAGACGGCCTGAACGAGTTCATCGGCCACGGCAACCTCACCCGCGAGCGTGATCGCGAAGCGGCGAAGGCGGGGCAGGAGGCCGACGAGATCACGCCGGAGATCGATGGTCGTTGCGGGCTGACGCATTGTCTATCCAAGAAGCATTCACAATAGTTTCGCGGACGAAGGGTTCGCCGTCGGGCGCGAAACCGACTTTATCGACGCCGTCGATGCATGTGCTTTATGAAACAAGTCTCCTGCACTTCGCAAGCATCCGGTCGTCTTCATCCCTCTTTCCCAAGGGATTTTCGTATTGTGGCCCGCAAAGCTTGCGTCAATATGTCTTGTAGCCGTTCAAGCTTTGCAGCAGGGAGCGATAGGCCCAGGTGCCTTCGCCGCCGCGATCACGGATTTCGACAAGCTGGACGCGGGCGCCCTGGATGTCTCCCTGTTCCACCAGCGCCATGCCCATATAGGAGCGGGCGAGGATATAATTCTCATCCGCCTGCAGCGCCTTGCGGTAGTAGGACATGCCGAGCTCCATGCGGCCTGCCTTGCGGTTGGCGTAGCCGAGATAGTTCAGGACGCGCGGGTCGTTCTGGTTGCGAGCGAGATTGAGCACCGTGATGGCGTTGTCATACTGCCCGGCATAGGCAAACTCGCGGGCGAACTGATAGAGATCGTCGTCGTTGAAGCTGCTCTTCTTCGGGTTGACACATTCCTTCTTGGCCTTGTCCCAGACCTTGCCGCCGGTGCAGGTCTTGGTCGTCTGGGTCTTCGGCGGCGGATTGGTGTCATCGTTGCTGTCGCCGGCCGCGAAAGCGGTCGTGGCGATGCCGAAGGCAAAGCCGGCGGCGAGCGAAAGTCTGGACAGGTAACGGAAAGAAGAAGTCATCGGCGCGCTCCGTTCTCAGGCAATGCAGTTGCTCGGATTGTACGCTTACCACTAAAAATACCAAGAGGGTAAGCAACCTCCATGGCAAATGTTGCGACGGTGGCCCGATGTCCTCGCAGATCGATTCAAGTGCTGCATAAAAAGCGTTCAGAGGTGACGCTAAGGCGCGAAAATATCGGCGCTTTCCGGCATCACCGCGTCGCCGGCCCTGTTGAGGCTGAAGCGCTCGCCGCTGAGCTCCCAGGCGCCGGGAGAGCCGTCGATGGAGAAGAGGTTGTAGGCGGCGGCCGGCTTGACGCTGCCCGGTCCCTGCGAGGCTGAGGCAATGCCGACGACCGGCACCGGCTGCACCTGGCCGCGCAGCCAATGCAGCGTGTTCAGGTGCGTATGGCCGTGCAGCACGAGTTCGGCGCCGCCCGTCGAAATCACGGCGGCGAAACGGCGGATGCCGATCATCCGTTTGTAGAAGGCCGTGGCGCCGCGGATCGGCGGATGATGGATCATGACAACGCGGAAGAGTCCGGCTTCGCCAGCCGCGCGCAACATGTTGACAGTATCGCGGGCCTGTCGCGCGCCGAAAAAGCCGGAGGCGGCGAAGGGAGGGGTGGCGACCGCCGTCGAACAACCGACAATCGCGACTTTGCCGCGAACACGCAGATAGGGGAAGATATGGCGGTCGTCCTGCCATTGCGGCGGAGCCAGATCGCCGCGGACATAATCGTACCAAGCGCGCATCGACTTCTCATATGCGCCTGGTACATAGGCGTCATGATTGCCGGGAACGACGGACGTGTTCGCGGGGTCGCCGAACGCGCGCAGCCATGCAGCGGCGGCGCGAATCTCAATGCCGCTCGCCAGATTGACGAGGTCGCCGGTGACGGCCAGGTGATCGGCCTGGTGGGCGCGGATGTCGTCGAGCAGCAGATCCAACGTGCTGCCGAAAAGGTGCTTGCGTCGATTTCGATGCCAGTTCACAAAGCCTGTTATGCGTTTTGAAAACAGCTCTTGAATGGAAAGACTGGGCAGCGGCCCGAGGTGGACGTCGGAGATATGCGCGAGCTTGAACATGTTACGAGACATAGACCAGCTTATTGACAAATCAAACACATTGGGCGCGATGAAGAGCTGAAACGGAGTGATAGTGGATAAAGAGAACCGGCCCCTTCACATGAGGCTGGCATTGCGCCTGCTGCATGTCTATTTCAGTTTCGTCCGCAGCATGACCGTGGGCGTGCGGGCCGCTTGTTTCGATGCAGACGGACGCATCTTTCTCGTGCGCCACAGCTATATCGGCGGCTGGCATATGCCGGGCGGCGGGCTGGAGCGCAACGAGACGGTCGAGGAAGCGCTTGCCAAGGAATTGCGCGAGGAGGGCAACCTCAGGATCATCGGCAAGCCGCAGCTGATCCAGGTCTATTTCAATACCACCACCACAAGGCGCGACCATGTCGTCTTCTACCGGGCAATCGTCGAGCAGACGGCGCCGCGGCCGCCGGACTGGGAGATATCCGACAGCGGCTTCTTTTCCCTCGACAGCCTGCCCGAGGGCACGACCAAGGCGACGCATCGCCGTCTTGCCGAGCTTCGCGGCGAGCAGGAGCCCGCCCACCGCTGGTAATTCTCAGGCGGCGGCAAGCCTGGCACGATCGTGCGGACTGTCGAAATCGAGCGCTGGGCCGACGGGAACGATGCCGGTCGGATTGATCGTCTTGTGGCTGCGGTAATAGTGTTCCTTGATGTGCTTCAGGTTCACCGTCTCCGAAACGCCCGTCGTCTGGTAGAGATCACTGAGATAGTCGGGCAGGTTGGGGTAGTCGGCGATGCGGCGGATGTTGCACTTGAAATGGCCGACATAGACGGCGTCGAAGCGCACCAACGTGGTGAACAGGCGCCAGTCGGCCTCGGTCTGCCTGCTACCGAAGAGGTAGCGGCCCTTGCCGAGGCGTTCATCGAGCATGTCGAGCGTTTCGAACAGATTGCCGACGTTTTCTTCATAGGCTTGCTGGGTGGTGGCAAAGCCGGCCTTGTAGACGCCGTTGTTGACGGTGTCGTAGACGGTGGCGTTCAGTGCATCGATTTTGGAGCGAAGGTCCTCGGGATAGTAATCGGCCTTCGAGCCGGTCAGCCCATCGAAGGCGCTGTTGAACATGCGGATGATCTCGGCGGATTCGTTGCTGACGATCGTGCCGGTCTTCTTGTCCCAGAGCACGGGAACGGTGACGCGGCCGGAATAGTGCGGATCGGCCCTGACGTAGATCTGCCAGAGCGCGGACGCGCCGAAGAGGTGGTCGCCGGTGGCACCGTCGCCGACGTTGAACTCCCAGCCGTTCTCGACCATCAGCGGATCAACGACCGAGACCGAAATCAGCTCTTCCAGCTTCTTCAGCTTGCGGAAAATCAACGTGCGGTGCGCCCACGGGCAGGCGAGCGAGACATAGAGATGGTAACGCCCGGCCTCGGCCTTGAAGCCGCCGCTGCCCGAAGGGCCGGCCTCACCGTCCGATGTCACCCAGTTGCGGAATTGCGAGGGCTGCCGCTTGAAATGGCCCTTGCTCTCCTTCGTATCGTACCAGACGTCATGCCAGACGCCATCCACCAGCATTCCCATGGTCTTCATTCCCTTGATTGCGTGTTGGAACGGAAGATATCGCAGATGGCAGCGCTTTACAGGCGACAAAGATTGAACAGTGCGTCACGTCGCGCATTTTGCGTTGGACGGCGGAAATTTTTCCTGCTATCGGCGTTTCACGATTTTCGGACCCCTGCCTGATGTTCATTTCCAGAAACCCGCGACGACGCTGATGCTCCCGAACGCCCAAGGCGTGTTCGAGACCCATCAATCTGTCCATCCGGTTTCTGTCATCATGTACAAGCACGATCTCGTCTACCTCACTGAAGACGCGTCTCATGACGCCGCCATCGAACACATCAACGAAGAAGCCTTCGGTCCTGGCCGCTTCACGCGCGCGGCTGCGCGCATCCGTGAGCAGGGGCCGCATGATCTGTCGCTCTCCTTCATCTGCACCGATAACGGCGAGACGATCGCCTCCGTGCGCATGACGCCGGTGGTGGCGGGCACGGTGAAGGGCCATCTTCTCGGCCCGCTCGCCGTCCGCCCCTCCCACAAGAACAAGGGCATCGGCCGGGAACTGGTGCGGATCGCGGTGGAAGCGGCAAGACGCAAGGGCTCGGAAGCCGTCATCCTCGTCGGCGACCCGCCCTATTACGGCCCGCTCGGCTTCGAGAAGGTCGCCTATAACGCGCTTTCCTTTCCAGGCCCGGTCGATCCCGGCCGTGTGCTCGTCGTTCCGATTGCGGAAGGCGTGCACGCGCGGCTGAGGGGTACGATCGCCTGGCGCGAATGATTTAGAGCGCCGTGCGTCCTTTCGAACGCACAAAGGATGCTCTAACTCGTTTGAAACGACGCATCCAGCAAAAGTGCACAGCGGTTTTGCGTCCGGAATTGCATGAAAACAAAGAGATAGAGCACTTCCGTGATTCGAAGAAAAACGGAAATGCTCTAGAGACTTTTCCGGAGGAAGCTGCGCCTGCGGCCTTCCGGGAAATCCTCAAGCTCCCCGAAGACCTCGTAACCCTGACGCAGATAGACGCGCAGAGCCTGCGGGCTGAACGTGTCGATCCAGGCGCCGCGGCATCCCCGGGCTCTCGCCTCTTCTTCCGCCTTTGTCAGGATATTGCCTGATATACCGGTGCCGCGCAGTGTATCGGGAATGTAGAGCATCTGGGTGAAGAGCCAGCCCCAGGCGGTAAAGCCCGAAAGACCGCCCGTCACCTTGCCGTCGGTATCGCGGATAAGGACCGCGAGCGGTCGGCGATCCGAGGGGCCGGCATCGCTGTTGTTGAACGCCGAGAGCGCATCGGTGATTGCCGCGAGTTCCTCCGGTGAGGGCGAGGCGGTGAGCTCGAATTCCGGCATGAGATTACCGCCCTTCGCGCCACCACATGGCGCCGAAGGCGAGCAGCAGGATGCCGACGCCGGCGAAACCGGCAAAGAGGGGCAGCGTGTTGATGCCCTTCAAGACGGTCTCGCTGGTCATGCGGATCATCATGCGATCGTTGTCAGAGACGCGCACCTGACCGCGCACCGGCAGGATCGGTGGCACGGAGATCGCGCCATTTGCATTGGAGACGCGGGCGACGAGACCCTTGCTTCTGTCGGCGACCGGCTGCAGCACATCGGTCGTCGAGATCATCGCCTTGAATTCCGGCGCATCGACGGCGCCGATATGGACAAGCGTCGACAGCTTGCCGTTGCGGATTTCGAAGAGGCCGATTTCGTCCATCCTCTTCTCGGCCTTGTAGAGGCCCGGTTCGGACTGGGTAAGCGGCAGGGTTTCGGTCTTGCCGGAAGGATAACGCACGGTGGCGTTGCCGGGATTGTCGCCGATCGTCTGGCGCGTGACTTCAAGAGTCCGGCCAGATGCGCGCGCCGTCAGCGCTTCTTCCTCAAGCGCCGGCTCCTTCATCAGCCAATGGGCGATACGGCGATAGAGCGAAACGTTCGGACCGCCGCCTTCGAAGCCGCGCGCCCAGAGCCAGCCCTGATCGGAAAGCAGCATGGCGACGCGGCCCTGGCCGGCGCGGTTCAGCACCAGCAGCGGGTGATTGTCGGCACCGAGCATGATCGTCTCGCCCTGCGGCCGGTCGACATCGACGCTGCGGAACCAGCGGCCCCAATGCGGCGGGTCCTCGCCCGACCCGTCAAGGCCGCGCGTGACGGGATGTTTGCGGCCTTCCTCGGAGAGGCGGGGATAGAAGGCCTTTTCGATCATCTCTCCGGTGGGCGTTGCCGGCAGGACCGAGGAAAGTGGCGTCAGTGCAATGGAATCGGGGCCAGCGTGCTCGGGACCGGCGGCGATCAGCAGCGCGCCGCCGTTGTCGACATATTGCGCGATGTAATCGTAATAGAGCAGCGGCAGCACGCCGCGGTGCTGGTAGCGATCAAAGATGATCAGGTCGAAATCCTTGATCTTGTCGACGAAGAGCTCACGCGTCGGGAAGGCGATCAGCGACAGCTCGTTGATCGGCGTGCCGTCCTGCTTTTCCGGAGGACGCAGGATGGTGAAGTGGACGAGATCGACCGACGCATCGGATTTCAGCAGGTTGCGCCAGGCGCGCTCACCGGCATGCGGCTCGCCGGAAACGAGCAGGACGCGGAGATTCTGGCGGATGCCGTCGATGACGTGGACGGCACGGTTGTTGGCGGTGGTGACTTCGCCGGGAAGGGCTGCGACCGAGAACTCGAGCACATTGCTGCCGCCACCCGGCACCTTGAACGAGAAGGGCGTATCCTGCCCGGGTGTCGCCTGCAGGGTGGCGATCTCGTCACCATTCAGCTTCACCGTGACATCAGCCGTGCCGCCGGGGCTCGGGCCGTCGTCGAAGACGCGCAAGATCACCTGCTGCTCTTCGTTGACGATGCCGAAGCGCGGCCCCTTGATGACTTCGATGCGGCGATCGAATTCGTTGGCCTTGCCGGTTACGAGGCCATGGATCGGCGCGTCGAAACCGAGCGCCTGATTGGCGGCCGGAACATCATGGACTTCACCGTCGGTCAGCATGATGGCGCCGCCGATGCGGGCGGGCGGTACATCGGCGGTGTTGGCCGACAGTGCGTCGAACAGGCGTGTCGACGGCACATCGGAATTGACGTCGCCTTCGACATCGACGAAGCGGGGCTCTATCTGGGGGAAGCGGGCGAGCTGTCCTTTCAGGGCCGCAAGCGCATCGTCGGTCATCTTGACGCGATCGGGCGTCTGCTGGCTCTGGCTTCGATCGACAAGAACGGGGACGATCGTCGACAACTGATCCCTGTCTTCCTGCAGCAGCACAGGATTGGCAAGGGCGGCCAGCATGGCGAGTGCTGCCAGTGTTCTGATCCAGGCACCGCGAATGCCGCGCCAGATCGCGAAGGCGGCGATAACAGCGCTGACCACGGCAAGTGCAGCCAGAACCGACCAAGCCAGGAAGGGCGAAAAGTCGAACGTCATCTCATTGCCCTAACCGTTCGAGGAGGTCGGGAACATGGACCTGGTCGGTCTTGTAGTTGCCGGTCAGCATATACATCATGATGTTGACGCCGGAACGGTAGGCATATTCGCGCTGCGTTTCATCCGACGGCACGGTTGGCAGTATCGGTACGCCGTTGTCGTCGATCGCCCAGGCGCCGGCGAAATCATTGCCGGTGATCAGGATCGGCGAAACGCCGTCGGCCGTTGCCGCCGATTTTTCGCTCGGCTCCTGACCGCCCTGCCGGGACTCGATCCAGAGGGGGCTGCCAGTATAACGACCGGGAAAACTCGACAGGAGATAGAAGGATTTCGTCAGCACATGGTCTGATGGTACCGGTTCGAGCGGCGGAATGTCGAGATTGGCGAGGATTGCCTGCAGCCTCTCACCGTTGGCGCTGACATTGCCGCCATTGTCCAATGCGCTGATCTGATCGCGCGTATCGAAAAGCACGGTGCCGCCATTGCGCATGTAGGCGTCGATACGGCTGATCGCCGCCGTCGACGGCATCGGCGCCGTTGCCGAAACCGGCCAGTAGATGATCGGATAGAAGGAGAGCTCGTCTTTGGTGAGGTCGATGCCCACGGGCGGTGCCGGCTCCAGCGTCGTGCGAAAGGTCAGGAACTGGGTGAGTCCCTCGAGACCCCGCTCGGATATATTGTCCACCTCCTGTTCGCCGGTAACGACATAGGCGAGGTGTGTATTATCAAGCCTCTGCAAGATGAGGTCGTCGCCGGGCTGGGAGTCGTCGGCGTGAAGCGTGCCGGGTTGCACGAGAAAGCCGGCGCCGACGGCGATCGCGATCATCGCTGCGGTGCGGACGGCCGGGCGCAATCGCGAGAACGCGCCATTCATGAAAAGGACGATCAGGCTATCGGCCAGGAGCAGCAGAAAGGCCGCGAGAAAGAGTGCCGGTTTTGCCGACCAGCTTTCGCCGCCGATCAGGCCTTCGCGCACGGCATTGGTCCCTGTTGTGTCGAGCGGCTTCAGTTCGGCGTTCTCGGGCAGCACGTTCAGGGAGGTGAAACCGTCCTCCGAACCGTAGAGCCCGGGCGGGTTGTCGAAATTCGCCGTCGGTTCAGCTCCGGCCTGTGGAATAAGCGGCCGCGCCGAACCCGTCTCGGAGACGAGCGTGCCCTTGGACGTCAGCATACGGAATGGCGGCAGGGTTTCGGAAACACGCGCATTGCCGCGCGCCTCCGATGTCACGCCGCCCGAGCGCGATATCTGCAGGAGGTGACGCAGCATGTCGACGAAAGTGCCCGAGATCGGCAGATCGGACCAGGTTGCTTCCGCGGTGACGTGAAACAGGACGATCTGGCCGGATGCGATCTGCTTCATCGTGACGAGCGGCGTGCCGTCAGCCAGGCTCGCCCAGGTGCGCTCGGCAAGATCGGGTGTCGGTTCGGCAAGCACCTGCCGCTTGACGACGACATCGGCGGGACGCGCTATGCGGGCGAAAGGCCCGAAACTTGGAAATTCCGCAAGCGACTGCGGCTCGCTCCAGGACAATGTACCGCCCAGTGCCCGTTCTCCCTGACGCAGGATGACAGGGATCAGCGGATCGTCGGCGGGTGCGGCCGCCATGCGCGGGCCGGCAAAACGCAAGAGCATGCCGCCATTCGATATCCAGCGCGTCAGAGGCTCGTAAGTCTCCTCCGGCAGTCGGCCGATATCGGCCATGATGATGATGGAGGGATTGTTGGCGAGAAGTTTTGGTATCGCGACCGAAAGATCGGAATCGGCGGGTTGGATCAAATCCGCATAGGGCTGCAGTGCCCGCTGGATATAATAGAGCGGCGAGAGCAGCGGTTGGAACTCATCGCCTCCTTCACCCGATAGCAAGACGACGCGGCGCCGCTTGAATGCGTCGTCGAGAAGGTGGACCGCGCCTGCCGTGGCGCCATTGTCGACGCTGACGCGCGCGAAATCGTTGCGCATCTCAAAGGGTGCGGTGATCGAACTCGTTGCGACACTCTGGCCGGGGCGGAAGTCCACCCTGCCGTTGGCGATCGAGCGGCCCTGGGTATCGACGGCGTTCAACGCCACGGATGCGGCATGCGAGGTGTTGAGCCGCGTGACTTTGACGGTCATGGCGTCTGCCGCATTGTTGGCCGCGGTGATCGCCACTGTCCGCGCAGCATCGCCCTCGATCAGGCGGAGATCGGCGGGCTGGAGTTCGGCGAGCCTGCGCACCGTTGCGTCGTCGGCCTTGGCGGCGGCGCCGTCAGTCAGGAAGGCGAGAGTGCCGGGCTTGATGCCGTTCAGGGCCGTGCGCAGCGCCTGGAAGGCGCGTTCGCGGTCGGGTACCAGCGGTCGCGGCTCGGCGGCGCGCAGCTTGTCGCGGGCGGCAGCGGCGGTGCCGGGCACAGCATCGTTGGTCGGATCGGCGGTGAAGGCGATCGACACGGGCGTGCCGGCGGATTCGGCGTCGTCTATCAACGCGTCGGCAGTCTGGATGCGGCGCTCCCAGTCGGGTGCCGCCGCCCAGCTATTGTCGACGAAGAGGACGAGTGGGCCACCTGATGCGAGCGAACTGGTGCGCGGATTGAAAACCGGATCGGCGATTGCAAGGATGATGGTGGCGGCGAGCACCATGCGCAGCAGCGTCAGCCACCACGGGCTTTTCGCCGGCGTCTCCTCGCGCTTCAGCACGGAGGCGAGGATCTTCAGCGGCGGGAAGACTTCGGTCTTCGGACGTGGTGGCGTCAGCCGCAGCAGCCACCAGATGACCGGCAAGGCGACGAGCGCGCCGAGAATGGCGGGGTAGGCGAAAGCGAAGGGAAGGGCGTTCATAGCTGCCCTCCATGCGTCGCCTTGGCCGGCATGCCGGACAGATACATGTGCACTGCGACCAACGCCTCGGAAGCAAGATGATCGGTGCGATGGGTGGCGAAGGTCCAGCCGAGATGGCGCAGCGACTGGCCGAGGCTGTCCCTGCGGGCGAGGTAGGCGTTGCGATAGGCCTCGCGGATGTGTTCGGCGCGGCCGGAGACGAGCTTGGCGCCGCTCTCCGGATCGGTGAATTCTGTGCGGCCGCTATAGGGGAATATCTCTTCGGCGGGATCCGCGATCTCGACCACATGGCCGCGCAGGCCGCGGCGGGCAAGCGGGCCGAGCCGTTCCATGATTGCCGGCGCATCGTCGAGGAAATCGCCGATAAGGACGAGATCGCTCCAGCCGCGGATCATCGCCGTTTCCGGCAGGCCGCCGGTTAGCGGCGTGTGCATGAGTGCGGCTGCGAGGCGTTCAGCGGCGTTGCGGGCGGAGGCGGGTTCCATGATGCCGGGGCACCCGATGCGCTCGCCGGAGCGGGCGAGGATTTCGGCAAGCGCCAGCATGATGACCAGCGCGCGGCTTTCCTTGGAGACGTTGCCATAGCTCGACTTGTACATCATCGAGGGCGACATGTCGCACCAGAGCCAGATCGTGTGCGCCGCCTCCCATTCGCGCTCGCGCACGTAGGTATGGTCGTCTCGGGCGGAGCGGCGCCAATCGATGCGCGACAGGCTCTCGCCCTCGGCATAGGGTCGGAACTGCCAGAAATTCTCGCCGATGCCGCGCTTGCGGCGGCCATGCCAGCCGGCGATCACCGTATTGGCGATGCGCTTGGCTTCCACCAGGCAGTCTGGCACCAGGGCGGCCCGCTGCCTGGCGCGGGAAAGGGCATCGCTGCCGGGTGTCGGATTGACGATCTGTCCGATAGATGCCACGCGTCCGGCTTCCTTATCCCTTTGCCTGCTTGACCAGTCCGGCGATGACGTCACGCACCGACATGCCTTCGGCGCGGGCTGCGAAAGTCAGCGCCATGCGGTGCTGGAGAATGGGTTCGGCGAGCGCGAAGATATCGTCCAGAGACGGTGCGAGACGGCCTTCATAGAGCGCGCGGGCACGTGCGCAGAGCATCATCGCCTGGCCGGCGCGCGGGCCAGGACCCCAGGCGACGTTCTTGTCGGTCGAGGCATTGCCCTGTCCGGGGCGGGCGGAACGCACCAGCGCCAGGATGGCATCGACGACCGTGTCGCTGACCGGCATCTGGCGCACCAGGGTCTGGATCTCGATCAGCCGCTGCGCATCGATGATGGCTTCCAGCCGGGTTTCGCCCAAGCCCGTCGTCTCAAGCAGGATCTGGCGCTCGGCGGCGAGTTCGGGATAGTTGACGTCGACCTGCAGCAGGAAGCGGTCGAGCTGGGCTTCAGGCAGAGGATAGGTGCCTTCCTGCTCGAGCGGGTTCTGGGTGGCGAGCACATGGAAGGGCGCCGGCAGGTCATAGCGCTGGCCGGCGATCGTGATATGGTATTCCTGCATGGATTGCAGAAGGGCCGATTGGGTACGCGGCGAGGCGCGGTTGATCTCGTCGGCCATCAGGAGCTGGGCGAAGACCGGGCCTTTGACGAAACGGAAGGAGCGCCGTCCACTGTCGTCCTGGTCCATCACCTCGGAGCCAAGAATATCCGAGGGCATCAGGTCCGGCGTGAACTGGATGCGGTTGGCGGCAAGGCCGAGCACCTCGCCGAGGGTCGTCACCAGTCTGGTCTTGGCAAGGCCGGGAACGCCGACGAGCAGAGCATGACCGCCTGACAGCACGGCGAGAATGGTGTTCTCGACGACGCTTTCCTGACCGAAGATCACCTTCGAGACTTCCCCGCGGATGGCGGCGATATCGGAGAGCGCCCTTTCGGCGGCGGCGACGATCGCCTTTTCATCGAGGCTGGCTTCGGTCTTCATCATACCCATGCGTATCTCCAACGGCTGAATCATTCGGCAGCGAATCGGCGGACTTATACATGTGCCTCATACCCGATAGAGTTATGGAGATGTGACGGGCTGACAAGTTCGTTGCGAATGACTATCTCGTGACTTTACTTCGTTAAGGACAAACCGGGACGGAAGAATGGCAGCCGAGGAAATCAGCGGACAGGCGGATGCGGCGGGACTTGCCGCACTGATTTCGCGCGCGTCTCAGGAAAATGCCGGCAAAAAACGAGGATTACCGCCGGTCGAGCGGTGGAATCCGCCTTTCTGCGGCGATATCGACATGGAAATCCGGGCGGACGGCACCTGGTTCTACATGGGCACGCCGATCGGCCGACCGGCGCTGGTGCGGCTGTTTTCGACGGTTTTAAGAAAAGATGACGACCAGAAGACCTATCTCGTAACTCCTGTGGAAAAGGTCGGTATAAGGGTCGTCGACGCGCCTTTCATCGCCGTGGAGATGAGCGTGACGGAGGGGGAAGGCCAGCAGGTGCTGACCTTCCGCACCAATGTCGGCGATGTCGTGGAGGCGGGAGGAGAGCATCGGCTGCGCTTTGCCATTGCGGGCGAGAATGCCGAATTGAAACCCTATCTGCATGTGCGCGGGCGACTGGAGGCGCTGGTGTCGCGTGCGGTAATGTATGAACTGGTCGCGCTCGGCGAGACTTTCGACGTGGAGGGGCAGGCGATGTTTGWGATCCGCTCCGCCGGCGAGGTCTTCCCGGTCATGCCGGCCGACGAACTGGATGCGCTTTGCCGATGAATGATGCAATCACCCACCGCTACCCGCTGTTTTCCGCAACCGAATTCCGCCGCCGCGCGCTCAACCAGAATGGCGGACCGATCGATCACGCCTGGCGCGATCATGGAGACCACATCCTCAACCCTGATATCGTCGCCGAGGTCGAGACCTTCAAGCTGCGCGACGCCGCCGTGCTTGTGCCCGTCGTCGACGACGGGGAGGAAGCGCATGTGATCTTCACCAAGCGCACGGCGACGCTGCGCAAACATTCCGGGCAGATCGCCTTTCCCGGCGGCTCGATCGATCCTACCGATATCTCGCCCGAAATGGCGGCGATCCGCGAAACGGAGGAAGAGATCGGCCTAGCTGGTTCCTTCGTCGAAACCGTCGGGCGGCTGCCGAATTACCTTGCCTCGACGGGCTTCCGTATCACGCCGGTGCTCGGCGTCGTCACGCCTGGCTTTGCGCTGACGCTGAATCCGGCCGAGGTGGACGACGTGTTCGAGGTGCCGCTTTCCTTCCTGATGGATCCTGCCAATCACACCCGCGACAGGCGTGTCATCGACGGCATCGACCGGCATTTCTACCGCATGCCCTATGAAACCAGAATGATCTGGGGCATCACCGCCGGCATCGTCCGCACGCTTTATGAAAGGCTTTATGCATGACCGGCCTTGCCGACCAAGCATGGTTTCGCGACCCGGCGCTCGGCCGGATCCTAACACTTCTCAGCGCCGATGGCGGGGAAGGTCGGGTGGTTGGCGGTGCGGTGCGCAACAGCCTGATGGGCCTGCCGGTCAACGATGTCGACATAGCCACGACACTCAGACCGGAGGCGGTGATGGAGCGGGCGGCGGCGGCCGGCATCAAGGCAGTCCCAACCGGCCTGGAGCACGGCACGGTGACGCTCGTCATCGACGGCAAGCCCTTCGAGGTGACGACGCTTCGCACCGACGTCGAGACCGACGGACGCCATGCCAAGGTTGCCTTCAGCACCGACTGGAAGGCCGATGCCGAACGGCGGGACCTGACGATCAACGCGCTTTATGCCGATGCAAAGGGCGAGGTGGTTGATCTCGTTGGCGGACTTGCCGACATTAAGACGCGCAACATCCGCTTCATCGGCGATGCCGCAAGGCGTATTGCCGAGGATCATCTACGCATCCTGCGTTTTTTCCGGTTCTTTGCCTATTACGGTTCCGGACGGCCGGATGCGGAAGGGCTGAAAGCGTGTTCCGCGGCGCGTTCGAAACTGACGACGCTTTCGGCAGAACGCGTCTGGTCTGAACTGCGAAAGCTACTTGGCGCCGGCGATCCCGGCCGGGCACTGCTCTGGATGCGGCAGGTGGCAGTGCTGACGGAAATCCTGCCGGAATCGGAACGGTGGGGGATCGATGCGATCCCTTCGCTGATCACCACCGAAAAGGCGCTCGGCTGGACGCCCGATCCGTTGCTGCGCCTTGCGGCGATCGTGCCGCCCGATGCGATGCGGCTGGAAGTGCTCGCAGCCCGGCTCAAGCTCTCGAATGCGGAGGCGGCCACTCTCAAGGCGTGGGCAATGGCAGCACCCGCCAATGACGAGATGTCGTCGGCTGCTTTCGAGCGGCTGCTTTACCGCAACGGTGCCGATGGCATCACGACGCGGCTGAAGCTCGCGCTTGCGGTGGCGCGCGGCAAGGCTGAAAGCGATTTCGACGAAATGGCGCGGTCGGCGCGGCTCATCAAGCTGCTGGACAGGGCAATGCAATGGAAGAAACCGCAGTTTCCGCTGAACGGTGGCGACGTGATTTCGGCAGGAATTGCGTCCGGCCCGCGCGTCGGCGAGCTGCTTGCCGGCCTGGAAAGCCAGTGGGTGGAGGAAAACTTCGTTTCCGACCGGGCGGCGCTGCTCGCCCGGCTCCAGGAACGCGTGCAATAATCAGGCTGCGTTCACCTCGTCGCGGATGCGAGCCTTGATATTATCCACCATGTTCTCGCGGATCGTGGTTTCGCCGTGAGCGCTTTTCAGGTGCTCGACGGCCCGGCGGACCACCTCGGCGTCACTATCCGCCCTGGTATGCCAGGCGCAGCCGGGAACGAGTGTGCCACATTCGAAAAGTCGCATGGTCTTTTCCTCTATCCTGAACACAACGACAATCGCGCTTTCACGCGACTGATGAATGTGCGGGAGGAGAGAAGGTTCCGGCCGGCATCGACATGCCAGCCGGTGAAAGCAGTATCAGTCGGGCATCGCCCAGGCTTTGTAGGTATCCGAAAGGTGCTCGGGCATGTTGCTGTTTGCGGCCGCTGCCTCATTCTGCAGCTGTTCCGGCGACTTTCCGCCTGCCAGTTGCAGCTTGACCTGCTCGATGAAGCAGGACAACGGCAGATCGGAGCCGCTCTTCGTTCTGAGTTGCTCGGCGATGCGCGTTAGAAACTCCGGGGTGTCGATCGTGCGGGATGTTTCCTGAACATCCGCGGACGCAGGCGAGCCACTTTGTATCGTCATGACAATCCTCCTCCGATTGTTACGCACATACATATAAAGTTAGGACGCACTGAGTTTTCGTGAAGGTCTATCACCTCGAATTTATCGATGAGATATCACAGTTTCATGGCCAGCGGACAACAGGGGGCAACGATGAGAGAATGGATTCAACGTTGCCGCCGGTTTTCAGGCCGAAGATCGTGCCGCGATCATACAGCAGATTGAATTCGACGTAGCGGCCCCGGCGGATCAATTGTTCGTCACGGTCGGCCTCTGTCCACAATTTATTGAAGTTGGAGCGGACGATCTTCGGGTAGACCATGGCAAAGGCCCGGCCGACATCGCGCGTGAAGGCGAAATCGGCGYCCCAGCCGCCGGCTTCCTCGCTTGAATGCAGCCAGTCGTAGAAGATGCCGCCGATGCCGCGGGCCTCGTTGCGGTGCTTCAGGAAGAAATATTCGTCGCACCAGGCCTTGTAGGCGTCGTAATCGGCGACGGCATGATTGCGGCAGGCGATCTCCATGGCCTTGTGGAAGAGCTGGCTGTCCTCGTCCTCCTGCGTGCGGCGGCGCGACAGCACCGGCGTCAGGTCGGCACCGCCGCCGAACCAGCGGCTGGTGGTGACGACCATGCGGGTGTTCATATGCACGGCCGGAACGTTTGGGTTGACGGGATGGGCGATCAGCGAGATGCCCGAGGCCCAGAAACGCGGATCGTCCTTGGCGCCGGGTATCTGGGCGCGGAAATCCGGGGCGAATTCGCCGTAGACGGTGGAGGTGTGAACGCCGACCTTTTCGAAGACGCGGCCTTCCATCATCGACATCCGGCCACCGCCGCCGCCGGCGTTTTCGCGCGACCAGTCCTTGGCGACGAAGCGGCCGGGCTCCTGGTCGGAGAGCGGCCCTTCCAACTCATCCTCGATGGCCTCGAAGGCGGCGCAGATCGTATCGCGCAATCCCTCGAACCAATTGCGGGCGGCGGCCTTCTTCTCTTCGATATCGTCGGGCAAGCCGATCGGCAGTTCCGGTCTTTCCATTTACGCCTCCGACGGTCGACATCTCCTTCGGAGGCGACTCGCTCATTCCTGATTGCACGCCATGATTAGCAGTTGGGGCCGCATCTCGCCAAGCCGAGGCAAGGACTGGGCGCTTCCAAGATTCGACTCGCAAATCGAGAATTTCGATATTACCTTTTCCGAGGAGGTAGGTTTGATGAAAAAAGTTCCAGGACCTCCGTCCTTCGACGGCCTGAAGCGCAGGATAGCGAGACATCGGGCGGAAAATCCCCCGAGCAAGAAAGACCATTTCGTGCGTGAGACATATTGCCTCGGCCTCATGGACGCACGCGCCAAGGCGCGCGAATGGTTCGACGAATATCCGAAAGCCGCTTACTGGACCGAGGTGGAAAGCTGGCGCCAGCTCGACGGCGACCAGATCGAATTCACCATGCGCCGCCTGCCTTCGGCCGACTGACCGTCACTTCGCGTCAGCGCGCACGCGGCTTTCGATCAAGAGGCCGCTTTCGTCCATGATCGGATGCGCCACAGAGACGATGTGGGCGTTGAGGCGCTTCAGGTCGCGTAGCATGTCGAGATGCAGCGAACTCGTCTGCAAGCTGTCGGCGCGGCCGTCACGCAGACGTTCGAGATGGCGCTCGGCAGACTGTTTTTCCATCCGGCGCACCTCGACCTTTACCTCCATCATCTGACGCGCGAGATTGAAGTCCCGGGTGACGAAGATCGTCTGGGCGACGCGCAGATTGTCGATCGTCAGATCGAACAGCTTGCGCAGTTCCTGATGACCGTCCTCGGAAAATTTCAGGCCGAGGGAGATCTTCTTCGCCACCTGCTCCAGCAAGCCCTTCTCTATGATGTCGCCCATATGTTCGAGGTTGATCGCATAATCAATGACGACGATCGAGCGGCGAGCGTTCTCGTCGCTGAGACCCTCGCGGCCAAGCTTCGAGAGATAGACTTTCACCGCCTGCTGCAGCCGGTCGACGCGCTCTTCGAGGGCCGGGATCTCGGCAAGTTTGGATGCACTGTTATGCTCGAAAGCTTCGGAGACCCGGATGAGCATGCGCTCGATCAAGTCGCCGACGCCGAGCACTTCGCGGGTGGCGCTGGCGAGGGCAACGACCGGCGTCGAAAGCTCCTGTGCATCCAGATATTTCGGCGCGTTATCGGGCTCGGCCTGATCCGGCACCAGTCGGGCCATCAGGGTGGCGAGCGGCCGGGAGAAGGGCCAGGCCAGCGCCGCCAGCAGAAGGTTGAAGGCAAGATGCGCATCGACCGGCAGCTTGGCGGAACCGAAGGGCAGCATTTGGATGAACTCCGCGCCATATCCCGCCAGAGGCAGCGCGATGAGGCAGCCGAGCGTGCGGACGGCGAGGTTGCCGAGGGTGACGCGCCTCGCCGAAGCCGGGCCGGACAATGTCGCGATAACCGGCGGTATCGCACCTCCGAGATTAGCGCCGAGCACAAGCACGATGACGAGTTCGGCGGAGACCACGCCGGCCGAGGCGAGCGACAGGATGAGCACCACCACTGCGAGGCTCGACGAGGACGCGAAGGCGAGTGCTGCCGAGACGAGCATTGCTACGGGCAGAGCGCCGTCCAGCAGGCCGATGAAGGCGGCGAGAGCAGGAGAGGCGCGCATCGGTTCCGTCGCAAGGCCAAGGAGATGCAGCGACAGCAGCATCAGCCCAATGCCGATCAGCGCCGTGCCGCCGCCTTGGCTGGAGCTTGAACGGCCGCGGTAAAGCACAATGCCAACAAGAATCAGAAGAGGAGAGAGCCATTCGATGCCGGTGGCGACGATCCAGGCAGTGATTGCCGTGCCGACATTGGCGCCGAGCAGGACGATCTGCGCCATGCGCGGCTTGATCAGGTCGCGCTCGACGAAGGAGGCTGTCATCAGTGCTGTGGCCGTCGAGCTCTGCAGCGCGACGGTTGCAACGAGGCCTGACAGGAAAGAACGAAGACTGCCACGCGTGCCGGTCGCCAGGCCTGTTCTCAGGCGGGCGCCGAAGGCCCTCGTCACGCCATCCTTCACCTGCGCGAGGCCGAACAGCAGCAGAGCCACGGCGCCGAACAGGTTGATCATGATGATTGTGGAGTCCATTTTTTGTTTTTATTCTTCTTTCGTCGGTCTGAAGAGATGCTGTTTTCCTCTCTGGCCCCAAGTTATTGGAATCGTGGAGGCTATACGAAAGTTTTGGTTGTTCGGCTAATAAATATACCCCAGTCTGACCGATTGACAACGCCGTTTTGCGACATATTCCGGAGCTGTTCGGTAAATCCATCGCATGTGCTCCGCCAGCGCTGCGAGTTGGTCAGGCCCAGACGGTTTGGCGCATTGCTTCGCCGACGATCATCGCAGCCGAAACCGCGACATTGATTGAGCGTTGGCCTTCGACCATCGGAATCAGGACGCGAGCATCGGCTGCCTCATGCACCTGATCCGGCACGCCGGCGCTTTCGCGACCGAAGAGCAGGATATCGTCCGGCCGGAAGGCAAGATTGGTGTAGCGCTCCGCAGCTTTGGTCGAGGCGAGGATCAGGCGGCGGCCGGTGGTCAGACGCCATGCCTCGAAGCGGTCCCAGCTGACATGGCGGGTGAGGGCGGCGGCGGCGATATAATCCATTCCCGCCCGTTTCAGGTTGCGGTCGGAGATGTCGAAGCCGGCGGGCTCGATTAGATCGACCGCAAAGCCAAGGCAGGCGGCAAGACGCAGGATCGTGCCGGTATTGCCTGGAATATCCGGCTGATAGAGTGCCAGTCTGAGTGAAGTCATGATCCGCCATCTTCCTGCTTTCACCGCAAAACGCCTAATGCAACTGTGATTTCGACGCAACAGGGCGCGTTTTGACCCGAAAAGATGAAATTTTTGGCAGAACAGGGCTGGAAAATTCTTCGTTTTCGCGTTATCGGTGCATATCTTTAATCGCCAGCAAGGAGCGCCAGAATGAATATTTTGCTGTATGTGCGCCTCCCGGCCGTGATGCCAAGCGGTGCGATTTTCCGCCGATAGTGCGGGTTTCTTCCCTGAATTTCCTTTTTTGATCCCTTGTGCGGCTGTCTCAGCCTCGCCCCTTGAACGTTCGGTTCCCATATGTGCTTGCATAGCGCTGGGATGGCGCGAAGCCGGGAGCCGGAATGATGACGTTTCGGAGCAATTTCATGTTTGGCTGGTTCGAACAGCGACTCAATCCCTTTCCGAGCGAGGAGCCCGTCGCCCCGCCGAAAGGTCTTTTTGCCTTCTGCTGGCACTACAGCAAACCGGCTGCGCCCTGGCTCGGCCTGATGGCGGTGCTGACCGCGCTGATCGCGATCGGCGAAGTGGCGCTCTTCCAATTCCTCGGCGACATCGTCGACTGGCTGACCAATGCCGACCGCGCCACATTCCTGGAGAGAGAAGGCCACAAGCTGTTCTGGATGGCGGCGCTGGTGCTGGTCGGCCTGCCGCTGACGGCCGGGCTCGATTCGCTCATCATGCATCAGATGATGCTCGGCAATTATCCGATGATCGCACGCTGGCAGATGCACCGCTTCCTGCTGCGCCACAGCATGTCGTTCTTTGCCAACGAGTTTGCCGGGCGTGTCGCGACCAAGGTGATGCAGACGTCGCTTGCCGTACGCGAAACGGTGATGAAGATCCTCGACGTCTTCGTCTATGTCGTCACCTACTTCCTGACGATGATCATCGTCATCGCAGCCGCTGACTGGCGGCTGATGATCCCGATCCTCGTCTGGCTCGCAGTCTATATCAGCATCGTCGCCTATTTCGTGCCGCGGCTTCGCAAGATCGCGGCGGCGCAGGCGGATGCGCGCTCGATGATGACGGGGCGCGTGGTCGACAGCTATACGAATATCGCGACGGTCAAGCTGTTTTCGCATGCGGGCCGCGAGGAGGTCTATGCCAAGGAGGGCATGGACGAGTTCCTGCAGACCGTGCACAAGCAGATGCGCAAGGTGACGCTCTTCCACATCTGCGTCTATGTGAACAACTGCGTTGCGCTCTTCGTCATCTCGGGCCTGTCGATCTGGTTCTGGCTGAATGGGGCGATCTCGGTCGGCGCCATCGCCATCGCCATCGGTCTTGCCATGCGTGTCAACGGCATGTCGCAATGGATCATGTGGGAAGTCTCGGCACTGTTTGAGAATATCGGCACGGTCTATGACGGCATGGAGATGATGAGCAAACAGCACGACATCGTCGACAAGCCGGGCGCACCGACCCTGACGGCGAAGAAGGGTGCGATCCACTACGACCGCATCCGCTTTCACTACGGCAAGAGCAAGGGCGTCATCGACAACCTTTCGCTCGACATCAAGGCGGGTGAGAAGGTCGGCCTGGTCGGCCGCTCCGGCGCCGGCAAGACGACGCTGATGAACCTGCTGCTGCGCTTCTATGATTTGGAGGCCGGCCGCATCACCATCGACGGGCAGGACATCGCCGGCGTCTCGCAGGAAAGCCTGCGTTCGCTGATCGGCGTGGTGACGCAGGACACCTCGCTGCTGCATCGCTCGATCCGCGACAACATCGCCTATGGTCGCCCCGATGCAACGGACGCCGAGGTGATCGAGGCCGCCAAACGCGCGAATGCCTGGGAGTTCATCGAAGGTCTCGTCGACTTGCAGGGCCGCGAAGGGCTGAATGCGCAGGTCGGCGAACGCGGCGTCAAGCTCTCCGGCGGCCAGCGGCAGCGCGTCGCGATCGCCCGCGTCTTCCTCAAGGACGCGCCGATCCTGGTGCTGGACGAGGCGACCTCGGCGCTCGATTCGGAAGTTGAGGCGGCGATCCAGGAAAACCTCTTCGCCCTGATGGAGGGCAAGACGGTGATCGCGATCGCCCACCGGCTTTCGACGCTGACGGAGATGGACCGGCTGATCGTGCTCGACAAGGGCCGGATCATCGAGGCCGGTTCGCACAGCGAACTGATCGCGGGAGGCGGCATCTATGCCGACCTCTGGAACCGCCAGTCCGGCGGCTTCCTCTCCGATCATGCCGAGGAAGCGGAAGTGGCGGCGGAATAAGATGAAATGAGGCCCTCCCCACGGAAGCGGGAGGGCCTCTTGAATTCTTAGGATGGCAGTGAGCTTGCCGGACGGTTGCTGAAGACCTGACCGCGTTTGCTTCTTAGCTGTTCAAAGGCTGTCGGCCCAATCAATCGCGCGGTGATGTTCGATGAGGACGATGGTGTTGGCGGCGGCGATCGTGCGCAGCGCTGTGATGCGGCGGCGCTCCTCCTGGTCGATCCAGGCGGTGATGGCCTCGGTGACGATTTCATCGCGCGGCAGCGCCAGGTCGATGGCCAGGGCATCCAGCCTTTCTGCAAGCGGAAGCGGAATATGCGCATCGAGCATTTTCGTTTCCATGGACGTTGTCTCCGGTGAAGCGCGATCGTATCGTCAGATTGTGACCGGTTGAGGGGCAGTCAATGCCGATGCCGCCGATGTTATCGATAATTACCAAAATATAACATTCTGTCCGCTTTTCATTCCCTTTGCCGGGTCGGCTAATCCGCCTATATCGCTTCTATGTTGCTGAACCCCATCCTCCGCCGGTTCGAAACCTGGATCGACCCGTTCCGCCCACGCGCCAATCTCCAACCGCCGCGCTCGACGCTCGGATTCATCTGGTTCTATATCGGCCAGGCGAGGATGCCGTTTATCGCCATGCTCGTTCTCGGTGGGACGTCGGCGGCAATCGAGGCTGCATTGTTCTGGTTCGTCGGACGCTTGGTCGATATCCTCGGGAGCATCACGCCGGGTGCGGGCTGGAACGGTCTTCTCGCCGCCCATGGCGGCGAATTGTTCGGCATGCTCGCCCTTATCGGGCTCGTACGCTTCGTCGTCGCCTTCCTGATCGCGCTCGTCGACCAGCAGGTGATCACGCCGGGCTTCTACAATCTCGCTCGCTGGCAATCCTATCTCCACGTCTCCAGGCAGTCATTGTCGTTCTTCCAGAGCGATTTCTCCGGGCGCATCGTCACCAAGGTCTGGTCGGCGGGGCAGGCAACCGGCGATCTCGTCACCTCGCTGATGGAAAGCGTCTGGTTCGTCGGCATCTATGCCGTAACGACGCTCGTGCTCGTCGCCCGGCTGGACTTTTCCCTAGCCGCCGTCGTGCTGTTCTGGCTTTGCGCCTTCAGCCTGCTTGCGCGCCACTTCGTTCCGCGGATCCGCCATCATTCCCGCGAAACGGCGGAAGCCGGATCGATGCTGAATGGCCGGATGGTCGACTCCTACAGCAACATGCAGACGCTGAAGCTGTTTGCACGCGACGAGGAGAGCGATCGCTACATGCGGCAGGGCTTCGATATCTATCAGGATACGGTGCTGCGCTTCACGCGGTTCATCACGGGCGTCAGGGCCTCCATGGCGCTGCTCTCCGGCCTGATGATCGTAACGATGGCGGGGCTGAGCGTCGATCTCTGGCTGCGCGGCCTGGTGAGTTCCGGCGCCGTGGCGTTTTCGCTGGCGCTGGTGCTCAGGCTGAATTTCCTGCTCGGACGGCTGATGACGCAGTTCAACGGCATCATGCGCAATCTCGGTACCATCCAGAATGCCGCCGAGCTGATCTCCCAGCCTCTGGTGCTCGTCGATCGGGCGGATGCGAAGAGCCTGGTGATCCGGCAGCCCGGCATCCGCTTCGACAATGTTTCGTTCCGCTACGGCAAGGGTCATCAGCCGGTCGTCGAGAATTTTTCCCTGACCATCCGCCCGGGCGAAAAGGTCGGGATCGTCGGCCGTTCGGGCGCGGGGAAATCAACGCTGATGAACCTGCTGCTGCGTCTCTACGATATTCTGGATGGCCGCATTCTGATCGACGGCCAGGATATTGCAGCCGTGACGCAGGAATCTCTCAGGATGCAGATCGGCGTCGTCAGCCAGGACACCTCGCTGCTGCATCGTTCCGTGCGGGACAATATCCTGTTCGGACGGCCGGATGCCGGCGAGGAGGGGCTGGTCGAGGCAGCCAGGCGCGCCGAAGCCATCGACTTCATCGAACGCCTGCAGGATCAGCAGGGCCGCAGGGGTTTCGATGCACATGTCGGCGAACGCGGCGTCAAACTGTCGGGCGGGCAGCGGCAGCGTATCGCGATTGCCCGCGTCATGCTGAAGGACGCGCCGATCCTCGTTCTCGACGAAGCGACGTCGGCGCTCGATTCGGAAGTGGAAGAAGCGATCCAGTCCAATCTCCACCGGATCATGGAAGGCAAGACGGTGCTTGCGATCGCCCATCGGCTGTCGACGATCGCCGCGCTCGACCGGCTGATCGTCGTCGATCTCGGCCGGATCATCGAGGAAGGCAGTCATGACGAACTGCTTCGCCGCGGCGGCCTCTATGCCGAACTTTGGGCGCGCCAGTCCGGCGGCTTCCTCGCTACGGATGAGGACACGGGCTCAAGGGTCGATGACAAATTCCGCCATCAGGCCAAAATGATTTGATCCGAAGCCGCTCTCGATACGGCGGACCGATTTCAACCGCAGCGGCGCCCGGGTAAAGACGTGATCGATCGGAATACCGAAGGCGCCAGCCCGGATCGGCCATGTCGCGGGCTCCAGCGATACCGTGCCCAAGCCCTGGGTGCGCATGAGATACTGCACGTCTGGCGCCAGAATCGACGTATTGAAATCACCGGCAAGGACGAGTGGTCCCGAAAGGGAGGGGATGATCTCTGCTAGATCCCAAATTTCGAGGCCGTGGAACTCATCGTAATAAGGTTTTGTCAGGTGCGCGGCGAGGAAATTGACCTTCTGGCCGTCGAAATCGATCGTCGAGATCGTCAGCCGATTGCGCCAGAGCAGGCCGAGATTGCGGATGCGGGGTTCGATCAGCGGACGTTTCGACAAGACCAGCGTATCGCATTGCTCCATGCCGACGCCGCATCCGATATAATAGGGATAGGCCTTCAACAACCGCGGCAGTTCAGACAGCAGCGGTTCGGCCTCCAGGATGTTGACGACATCGGCGCCCGAGGCGATGACCATGTCGGCGATGCCAGGGCCGTTTGCGAAATTATCGTTCTCGATATTGAAGGACATCAGCCTGAACAGGGCCGGGCGGCTCTCCTCGACTGATGGTTCGATGAACTCGCGCATCATCACGACGCCGTGGACGGCAAGGACCGCCGATACCGCGAGGGTCAGCAGTGCATACCAGTGCCGCTTGACGAGAAGGGCTGCGAGCGAGGCCACTACGCCGGCCACCGCCAGATGGACCTGGAAGCTGTAAAAGAACGACAGCAGATAGAAATCGGCAACATATCGCAGGGAGACGATGGCGAGAACGAGGGTCGTCAGGACGCTGAATACGCAAAAAATCGTGTCTCTCATCCGCTCCGGTCCGGCTCGCTGGCGTGGCTGCGACTGCGCCTATCACGAGGCCGTTTTTGTTGCAATGCAACATAATGGCAAGCGCGTGTTTGCCTTAAAAAATTCATCCGAAATTTCCCGCGACATTGTGCCCTCATCCCCTTGCCAAGGCTGGACATAATTTGCGATCAAGCATAGAACGCGCCGGATTGCCGGGGAATCTATGGCCGAATTGTGTCCAGAGAGATTCGCCGGTAGAGGGGGCAGGGCGGAATTCCGCGAAAATTGCGCAGAGGATGTTAGCCGTGAGCGAACACGAAACGACAAGCGAGGGCATGGGCGAACCCACTCGCCGTGATTTCCTTTATCTCACCACTGGTATGGCAGGCGCCGTCGGCGCCGTTGCGGTCGCTTGGCCATTCATCGATCAGATGCGTCCTGACGCTTCGACGCTCGCTCTCGCCTCCATCGAAGTCGACGTTGCCAGCCTTGAGCCTGGCATGTCGCTGACGGTCAAATGGCGCGGCAAGCCGATCTTCATCCGCAATCGCACGCCTGAGGAAGTGGAAGCGGCAAACGCCGTCCAGCTTGGTGATCTGAAGGACCCGATCGCGCGCAATGCAAACCTTCCTGTCGACGCTCAGGCAACGGGTGTTGACCGTTCCGGCGGCAAGGGCAAGGAAAACTGGATCGTCATGATCGGCACCTGCACGCATCTCGGCTGCGTGCCGCTCGGCCAGGCCGGCGAATACAATGGTTGGTTCTGTCCCTGCCATGGCTCGGTCTACGACACGGCCGGCCGCATCCGCAAAGGTCCGGCGCCGCAGAACCTGGCGATTCCGACCTTTTCATTTTTGTCCGATACCAAGATCAAGATCGGTTGAGGGGAGACTGATTAATGAGTGGCCATTCCAGCTACGAGCCATCAACCGGCCTCGAGAAATGGGTCGATGCGCGCCTTCCACTGCCGCGCATGGTCTATGACAGCTTCATCGCCTATCCGGTTCCGCGTAACCTGAATTATGCCTACACTTTCGGCGCCATGCTCGCCGTCATGCTGGTGGTGCAGATCCTGACGGGCGTCACACTCGCCATGCATTACGCTGCCGAATCGTCGGTCGCCTTCAACTCCGTTGAAAAGATCATGCGCGACGTCAACCACGGCTGGCTGCTGCGCTATATGCATGCCAACGGCGCGTCCTTCTTCTTCGTCGCGGTGTACCTGCACATTGCCCGCGGCCTCTATTACGGCTCCTACAAGGCGCCGCGCGAAATCCTCTGGATCCTCGGCGTGGTCATCTACCTCCTGATGATGGCGACCGGCTTCATGGGCTACGTTCTGCCCTGGGGCCAGATGTCCTTCTGGGGCGCCACCGTCATCACCGGCTTCTTCTCGGCTTTCCCGCTGGTCGGCGAATGGGTGCAGCAGTTCCTACTCGGCGGTTTCGCGGTCGAAAACCCGACCCTGAACCGCTTCTTCTCGCTGCACTACCTGCTGCCGTTCATGATCGCCGGTGTCGTCATCCTGCACATCTGGGCGCTGCACGTCGTCGGCCAGACGAACCCGACGGGCGTCGAGGTCAAGACGAAGACTGATACGGTGCGCTTCACGCCTTATGCGACGATGAAGGATGCTCTCGGCGTCTCAATCTTCCTGCTGGTCTACGCCTATTTCGTCTTCTACCTGCCGAACTTCCTCGGCCACGCCGACAACTACATCCCGGCCGACCCGTTGAAGACGCCGGCCCACATAGTTCCGGAATGGTACTTCCTGCCGTTCTACGCGATGCTGCGTTCGATCACCTTCAACGTCGGTCCGATCGACTCCAAGCTTGGCGGCGTGCTCGTGATGTTCGGCGCGATCATCGTGCTGTTCTTCCTGCCCTGGCTCGATACGTCGAAGGTGCGCTCGGCCGTCTACCGCCCCTGGTACAAGCTGTTCTACTGGCTGTTCGTGATCAATGCGATCATCCTCGGCTGGCTCGGCTCGCAGCCGGCAGAAGGCTTGTACACCACGATCTCGCAGATCTGCACGCTCCTCTACTTCGCTTTCTTCCTGGTCGCGATGCCGGTTCTCGGCTTGGTGGAAACACCGCGCCGCATCCCGAACTCGATCACCGAAGCGGTGCTCGAAAAGCGCAACATGACCGCAGCGGTCAAGGCATAAGCGAGCGACGGAAGGGAATAGAAATATGAAAACGCTTGTTACAAGCATTCTCTCGTTCGCATTCGCCGCCGGTCTCGGCAGTGCGGTGCTGGCCCAGGAGGCGACGCCCGCCAACGGCGCGGCTGCGGCCCATCACGAGGAAAGTGCGACACCGCACTATCCGCTGAAGGAGCCGAAGGAGGAGGAATGGACTTTTGCCGGTCCGTTCGGCCATTACGACAAGAGTCAGCTTCAGCGTGGCCTCAAGGTCTATACCGAAGTCTGTTCCGCCTGCCACTCGATGAACCTCGTGCCCTTCCGCATGCTCGACGAACTCGGTTATTCCGAGGCGCAGGTGAAGGCTTTCGCTGCGAACTACGAGGTTCAGGACGGCCCGAACGCCGCCGGTGAAATGTTTACCCGCAAAGCGGTGCCATCCGATCACTTCCCGGCGCCTTTCGCCAATGCAGAGGCGGCGGCGGCTTCCAACAACGGCGCGGCTCCGCCCGACTTTTCGCTGATTGCGAAGGCTCGCGAAGTCGAGCGCGGCTTCCCGCAATTCGTCTTCGACATTTTCACGCAGTATCAGGAAGGTGGCCCGGATTACATCCATTCGCTGCTGACCGGTTATGAAGAGCCGCCGGCCGGTTTCCAGGTGCCGCAGGGCGGACATTATAACCCCTATTTCCACGCTGCGGCGGTCCTTGCCATGCCGAAGCCGCTCTCCGATGGCCAGGTGACCTATGACGATGGTGCGCCGGCGACGGTCGACCAGTATTCGAAGGACGTCTCCGCCTTCCTGATGTGGGCCGCCGAGCCGCATCTCGAGGAACGCAAGCGTACGGGCTTCATGGTCATGATCTTCCTCTTGATCTTCACGGTGCTGATCTACCTGACGAAGCGGTCGATCTACGCCAACAAGGAACACTGAGCGGTTCCCGATCGACATTCAAAAGGCGGCCTCGGGCCGCCTTTTTTGTTGGTTCCGCCCCTGGCAATTGATAGGGTGCGGCCAGTTTCATGCCCTCGCAGAATATGGACTTTCCATGGACAATACGACTTCGGAGCTCGCAGCCAGCATCCGCTCCATTCCCGACTATCCCAAGCCCGGCATCATTTTCCGTGATATCACCACGCTGCTCGGCAACCCACGCGCTTTCCGCAGGGCGGTTGACGAACTGGTGCAACCCTATGCGGGCACCAAGATCGACAAGATCGCCGGCATGGAGGCGCGCGGCTTCATTCTGGGCGGTGCGGTGGCCCACCAGCTTTCCTCGGGCTTCGTGCCGATCCGCAAGAAGGGCAAACTGCCGCACGAGACCGTGCGCATCGCCTACAGCCTGGAATACGGCGTCGACGAGATGGAGATGCATCGCGATGCGGTGCAGCCCGGCGAGAAGGTGATCCTGGTCGACGACCTGATCGCCACCGGCGGCACGGCCGTCGGCGCAACGAAGCTGCTGCGCCAGATCGGCGCGGAAGTGGTCGGCGCCTGCTTCGTCATCGACCTGCCGGATCTCGGCGGCCGCAGGAAGCTGGAAGAACTCGGCGTTATCGTGCACACGCTGGTCGAATTTTCCGGGCATTAGATCAAAGAAATAGAGCATGATGTCGTCCGAAAACCGCTCACACTTTTCGGCATCATGCTCCGAACCACTTCCATTGCGGGCGGCGTCAGTCGAATTCGAGGACGCCGCTTTCGAAGCGGATAACGGGATCGCCGTTTTGATTGACGCCTTCGCAGAGGATCGTGTTGACGTGCCAGCCCGGCCGTGAGGCGAGCGCCCGGCTGGAGAGCAAGGCGACGGAATAGGTCACGTCATCGTCGACGAACACCGGCCGCAGCCATTGCAGCTTCTGAAAACCCGGTGAGGGGCCGAGCTTCGGTGCTGTCAGGCCCTTTTCCGCGAGTGCTGCGCTCTGCCTTTCCCAAAAGGCAATGAAAGTCCGCATCCAGGCGGCCGTCGTGTGCCAGCCGGAGGCGCAGAGATCGCCGAAGAGGCTTTCCTTTGCCGCCTGCCTGTCGATATGAAAACGCTGTGGATCGAAGCGCTTGGCGAAGCGGATGATGCTTTCCTCGGTGAAGGTGTAGCTGCCGATCTCGGCCTTCTCGCCGACGGTGTAGAGGTCGGACATTTTCATGCTGATGTCTCCGGGCGCATGCGGAGCATGACCGAATTTTCTGAGACCAAGACGAGTTGACCTCGCTGGTTTTCCACCTCATGGCGGAACTTGACGATGCCCATGCCGGGCCGCGAGCGCATCGGCCGGGATTCGAGCACAGTCGAATGGCCCAACAGCGTGTCGCCGGCAAGGACAGGCTTGCGCCATTCCATCAAATCGATACCAGGCGCGCCCTCGGCGAGCGCGGTCAGGAGATAGCTGTCGGCCATCATGCGCATGAACATCGAAGAGGTGTGCCAGCCGGAGGCGGCAAGCCCGCCGAGAATGCTGGCGCGGCCGGCAGCCTCATCAAGATGCATCGGCTGCGGGTCGAATTCGCTTGCGAACTCAATGATTTCCTCGGTGGTTACCGGCTTCGGGCCGAGCACGAAGCGGCGGCCGGGCCGGAAATCCTCAAAGGAAAGCTTTTCTGCCGACATTCGCTCCTCCCGCCATATGCAGCGCACAATGCTTACAATAGCATCCGCGCGGGCTCAATGATTCCGGGGAGATAAACCGGTATGACGGAACTGAGATCGATACTCGACGAAGCTGCACGCCAGGGGCTGATTTCGCCGGAGGCGGGCGGGCGGCTTTTGCCGTTTCTGGCCGAGCGCGGCGTCACCGTCATAGAGGCGCGGCCGGCAATGGCAGCGCAGGAAGAGCAGGCCTGGTCGGATACCGAGACACCGCGTTTCGTGCGCGGCTTTCACGATGTGCTGATCACGATCGGTGTCGTCGTGGCGCTCGGCGGCCTCTGGGGGCTTGCCGCACTTTATGCCGTGCTGCCTGCGATCATTGTGCTTTCGGAGATCCTGGTGCGCCGGCAGCGGCTTGCCCTGCCGGCCGTCAGCCTGACGATCGCGCTGTTCTGCTGGACATTCCTGCTGATGTCCTTCTTCTTCAAGCCGATAACATCCGCTTTCAACGGGGCGGAGGCGACGCAGTTCGTTGCCGGCTTCCCTATCATTCTCGGCGCCTATTATGTCCGCTATCGGGTGCCGTTGGCGTTGGCGCTCTGCATCATGTCGGCCCTTGCTTTCGTCCTCACCCTACTTTTGCGGCTCATGCAATGGGCGAGCGGGGATCCGCAATTCTTCGCCAACCATCCCGTCTTGCTCGCGGTGGTCTGCCTCGTTTGCGCGCTCGGGCTCTTTGCAACGGCGCTGTATTTCGACCTTGGCGATCGGATGCGCCGGACGACACGCTCCGATATCGCCTTCTGGCTTCATCTGGGTGCTGCACCGGCGCTGCTCTTCAGCGTCCGCCTGCTGATTTCGTTCGACGGCAATTTGCTGGATGTTGCCCAGACGGTTTCGATCAAGACACCGATCATCGTTATCAGCGTTGGGGTGCTGATGCTGATCGGCCTTGTCATCGACCGGCGCGCCTTCGTCACGTCTGGACTGCTGTCGCTCGGTTTTGCGATTTACGGCATTTTCCGGCAGGGAAGTGCGACGGTTGATACCTATATCTTCACGACGCTGATCGTCGTCGGGGCGATCGTACTCGTCATCGGAACGGGCTGGATGCCGCTGCGCCGCATCGTGCTGCGGGCGCTGCCGGCCGCCATTTCGCAAAGACTGCCGCCGGCCGTCTTAGGGGCAACTCGGTAAATCTTACGATTTCGCCCAAACCGCTGAGCGATTTGGGCGAAATGAATAGATCGGGATAGCGGCAGTTTCCGTTCAGGTGTTGAAGCGGAAATGGATGACGTCGCCGTCCTGAACGACGTATTCCTTGCCTTCGTCGCGTGCCTTGCCGGCATCCTTGGCGCCGACTTCACCGTTGTATTTGATGTAGTCGTCATAGGCGATGGTGTTGGCGCGGATGAAGCCGCGTTCGAAATCCGAATGGATGACGCCGGCGGCCTGCGGCGCCTTGGTGCCGCGCTCGATCGTCCAGGCGCGTGTTTCTTTCGGGCCGACAGTGAAATAGGTGATGAGGTGGAGCAGCTTGTAGCCAGCGCGGATTAGCCGGTCGAGGCCCGCCTCATCAAGGTCGAGGGCGGAGAGGAATTCCTTGGCTTCCTCCTCGGGAAGCTGGGCGACCTCAGACTCGATCGCCGCCGAGATGGTGACGGTTTCAGCACCCTGCTCCTTCGCCATGACAGCGACGGCCTCGGTGAATTCGTTGCCGGTCGAGGCATCGCCTTCGGCGACGTTGCAGACGTAGAGCACCGGATGCGAAGTCAGAAGATTGAGGCTCTTGAGGATGACGATTTCTTCCGCATCGAGCGTCGACAGCAGCGTGCGAACCGGCTTGCCTTCGTTGAGCAGCTTCAGCGAGGCTTCCATGATCGGCAGCATCGCCACCGAATCCTTGTCCTTGCTGGTGGCGCGCTTGCGGGTCTGCTCGGTGCGGCGCTCCAGGCTTTCGAGGTCGGCAAGCATCAGCTCGGTCTCGATCGTCTCGGCATCGGCGACCGGGTTGATGCGGCCCTCGACATGAGTGATGTCGCTGTCTTCGAAGCAGCGCAGCACATGCACGATAGCATCGACCTCGCGGATATTGGCGAGGAACTGGTTGCCGAGGCCTTCACCCTTCGAGGCGCCGCGCACCAGGCCGGCGATGTCGACGAAGGAGATGCGGGTCGGGATCAGTTCTTTCGACTTGGCGATATCGGCAAGCTTGCGCATGCGCGGATCCGGCACGGCGACTTCGCCGGTGTTCGGCTCGATGGTGCAGAAGGGATAATTCGCCGCCTGTGCCGCCGCCGTCTTGGTGAGCGCGTTGAAGAGGGTCGATTTGCCGACATTCGGCAGCCCGACGATACCGCATTTGAAGCCCATGGCTTGATCCATATCTATTGGTAACTTTGCCCTGCCTATGCGGGAATGGCCGCCCTGGGTCAAGGGTTCGCAACATGAATTGAAAAAGCTGAGGCGCTCGGATTGAAGGTAAGGCGATTTAGCCTTACTTTTGGAGCAAAGGATACCATCAGCATGGCAACTCTGACTGTGACGGCAAAGGGGCAGGTCACCCTGAAAAAGGAGGTGCTTCAGCATCTCGGCGTCAGGCCCGGCGACAAGATCGATGTCGATCTCCTGCCTGGCGGCAAACTTGAGGTCATTGCTGTTAAGAGGCGGCCGGTCGCCGGCTCGGTGGAAAGCTTCTTCGGGAGTCTGGAGAACAAGGAGAATATTCATGCGACGCTCGAAGAGATCGATGAGGCCATAAAGGCGGGCTGGGCAGGCGAGGTCGGCGTCGACAATGATCGTTGATACGAATGTGCTCGTACGTTCGGCCGTGCACGACAATCCGAAGCAAACTGAGCGTGCAAGGACGTTCATGCGCGAGGCCGAACGCCTGTTCATTTCCAATCTGACGTTTTGCGAATTCGTCTGGGTCGCCAGCCGGGTCTATCGCAAGAGCGCTTCAGAGATCTCAGCGGCCATCCGGCTGCTGATATCGGACAGGAAGGTTGTCTACGACAGAGTTGCCGTCGAAGCCGGATTATCCTGTCTCGATGCTGGCGGGGATTTCGCCGACGGCATCATCGTCTTCGAAGGTCGCAGACTTGGCGGCGAAACATTCGTGACATTCGACAAGAAGGCTGCCGCAATCCTGGAAAAAGCCGGCCAGAATTGCCTCCTGCTCTCCGCGGAATAACACTCCGTCATTGAACTGCCGTGCTTACGGTGCAATATATTGGTGGCGGATGTTTTCTCCGCCTTTTCCATGTCATCAACGGGTGGATTTTTCCGATGAGTGACAATGACATTGCCCTGAAACCGAAGGCCAAAGTGAAGCTCAAGCTGGACAAGCCGAAGCTCTACAAGGTCATTCTCGTCAATGACGATTATACGCCGCGCGAATTGGTGATCATGATCCTGAAGGCCGTCTTCCGCATGAGCGAGGAGACCGGCTACCGGGTGATGATGACGGCGCACAAGCTGGGTTCCTGCGTGGTCGTGGTCTGCGTCAGGGACATCGCCGAGACCAAGGCCAAGGAAGGCATCGACCTTGCCAAGGGCATGGGCTTTCCGCTGATGTTCACCACCGAACCGGAGGAATAGGCGCTTTCCGAGGGCCGCCGCGAATATGGAGTCAGGGCCGGCGGATCTGATAGCCGGTCTTTTCCTGCACGAAACCGCAATTCTCATAGAAGCGCAACGTTGCCGGATTCTTGGAGCCGGTAAGCAGCATCACCTTGTAGCATCCGGCATTCCAGGCCTCGGCGACCGCGTGGCCGATGACGGTGCGGGCATAACCGCGCTTGCGATGATCGGCATGGGTGACGACGTTTTCGATGAGCGCATAGGGCGCGCCGTTCCGTGTCAGGTTCGGCACGACGACGCTTGTGACGGTGGCGACGGCGACCTCACCCGCAACACCGATGAAGACGGTCATGCCGGGCTGGGCCAGGATGGCGGAAAAGCGTTCCTCGGCACTGGCCTCGTCAAGAACCGGATCGGTGGGGTTCAGCTGGCGGTAGAGGGCCAGGAGACCGGGAAGATCGCCGCGGACTGCGGGCCGGATGATGACGTCTCCATCCGGCATCAAGCTCAATCGCCCTTGTTGCCGAACATCTTTTTCAGCATGTCGGCCATCGGGCCGGTCACCGGCAGCTTCGGCTGGTTGTGGCCGCGAGCCTGATGGATATGCGACTGGCCGGCCGGCTTCTTCTCGGCGTCCTTTTTTTCCTTCGCTGGCTTCTCCTCCTCGGCCTTGCCGCCGAGCGCCAGCGCGATCTTGTTCATCAACTGCGAATCCTCGTTTCGCACCAGCATATCGGCATTGTCGGCGAGCGTGTCCAGAAGCGGCTCCACCCAGGCCTTGTCGGCCTTGGCGAAATCGCCGAGCACGTGGTTCTGCACCATTTCCTTGACGCCGGGATGGCCGATGCCGAGGCGCAGCCGCCGATACTCCTTGCCGCAATGGGCGTCGAGCGACTTGATGCCGTTGTGGCCGTTGTGGCCGCCACCGGTCTTCAGCCGCGCCTTGCCCTGGGGAAGGTCGAGTTCGTCGTAGATCGCCACGAGATCGGCCGGCTGGAGCTTGTAGAAACGCATCGCTTCGCCGACAGACTCGCCGGAAAGATTCATGAAGGTCTGCGGCTTGATCAGCAGCACCTTCTCGCCGCCGAGCTCGCCCTCGGCGATCTCGGCCCTGAACTTCTTCGACCAGGGCGAAAAGCTGTGGCGCCGATGAATGGCATCGACGGCCATGAAGCCGATATTGTGGCGGTTGCCGGCGTATTTGCCGCCGGGATTGYCGAGACCCGCGATGATCAGCATGGTCTGTTTTTCCTTGCTAGAACTTCCCGCCGTTCACCACCGCGAAATGAAAGCAAAGTCAAGCGGAAAGGGCAGCGGTCTGTCGGCCAAGGTCGCTCAGACAGGGTCAGTCCGACAGGTTCATGCCGTATTTCAGGAAGATCTGCTTCTGGTCACCATCGGCGATCAGCTTGTCGAGGGCAGCCTGCATCCTGGCGAGCAGATCGGCCGGAAAGTTCTTCTCGCAGGCGATGCCCATCGGCTGGGAGGAGAGCACGGTCACCATCTCCACCGGCTGGTCGACCTGCAGCTTTTCGAAATAGAGTTCGGAGATCGGCATCATGTCGATGCGCCCGCCAAGCAGTTTGCGCAGCGTCGCGTTGAAGTCGCTGGCGACATCGAGCTTGGTGAAGCCCTTCTCCTTCAGGATCGTCTCGGTGTAATCCTCGCGCTGAGTGCCGACCGTATATTTCTTCGCCTCGTCCAGATTGCTGGCGGTGACATCAGAACCCTTGCGGGTGATCAGGATGTTGCGGTCGATGAGCAGCGGCTCGACCCATTTAAACAACGGGTCGCGCGCGCCGTTATGGGCGGTCGCAAAGACACAGGTCATCGGCGCCGTGCGGGCAAGGCTGAAAGCACGCGCCCAGGGCATGATCTCGATGGTGTAGTCGACGCCGATGGCGGCCATTATCTTTTCGACCTGCTCGACGGTCGCGCCCTTGATCTCCTTGCCTTCGCGGTAGTTGAAGGGGGCATAATCCTCGGTCGCGAAGGTCACCGTTTGCGCATGGGCGGTGCATGGCAGCACCAGGCATGCGAGAAGCAGGAGCTTTTTCATCGGTATCATCTCCTTCGTTCTTCGTTTACGAGGCGCGTGCGATGGCCGATTGCGAGGCCATCAGTTCCTCGATCAGCGTGGCTGCGTGCTGCGGACGGTGGAAGAGGTAGCCCTGGCCATAGTCAAGTCCCATCTGGTGGAGCGTGCGGCACTCCTCTTCGGTCTCGATGCCTTCGGCAATAACGGTGCAGTCCATCTTGTGGGAGAGCGTGGTGATGCCTTCGATCAGCATGCGGCTCTTCTGGCGCACGTCGTCATCGCGGTCGTTGATCGCGCGGGTGAACGACTGGTCGATCTTGATGATGTCGACAGGGAAGCGGTTAAGGTAGCTCAGCGACGAATAGCCGGTGCCGAAATCGTCAAGCGCGATACGGCAGCCGAAGCGACGAAGCTCGGTGACGATCATGCGGATCTCAGGGTTGTCGTGCATCAGCACGGCCTCGGTGATCTCGACGACGATGCGCTCGGGGCGGATGCCGTGGCGACCGACGATGGCGGCAAGACGGGCCGGCAGCGCCGGCTCGAACTGCAGCGGCGAGAAGTTGATGGCGAGATAGGTATCCTGCATACCGGGGATGCGGGAAATCTTCGCGAGGTTGGCGACCGCCTTTTCCATGATGACGTTGCCGACGCGGACAATTTTTGCCGTCTCCTCGGCGACACTGATGATCTCGGCCGGCGGCATCAAGCCCTTCTGTGGATGGTTGAGACGCAATAGCGCCTCGAAACCTGATATGCCGCGACCGTTCAGGTTGACGATCGGCTGCAGGAAGGCCTCGAACCAGTTGTCGACGAGGCCGGCTTCGATATTGGCTTCGATCTCGGCGCGGCTGCGGGCACGGTCGAGCATGGCATTGTCGAAGAGCTGCGCGCCGTTTTTGCCGTCGCGTTTCTTGGCATACATCGCCATGTCGGATTTCTGCAGCAGTTCGGCCGCGGTTGCGGCATGATGCGGATAGATGGCGATGCCGACGGAAGCGCTCAGATGCATGTCCGGGGCGAATGGCGTTTCGAAGAGCGTGGCAATCTGCTCGCACATTGCCTTGGCGCGTTTTTCGGCATCCTTCGCCGGCAGCAAGATGGCAAATTCGTCGCCGCCGAGACGGGCTGCCTCGTCGGAGGGGGCAAGATGCGTTTTCAGGCGCTCGACGAGCTCGACCAGCGCCATGTCGCCGGCGGCATGGCCCATATTGTCGTTGATCCACTTGAAACGGTCGAGATCGACGAAGAGACAGGCGAGTTCCTGGCCGGCGGCGTCGGCGGCGGCGATCTTGTTGTCGAGGACGGCTTCGAAGCCCTGGCGATTAAGAAGCCCGGTCAGGTGATCGGTGATTGCCTGGCGGTGGTTGCGGTCCTCGGAGGCCTTGAGTTCGGTGACATCGGTCATGACCGATAGCGAGAGGCGGTCGTGAGCGCCGGCTCCCGCCTCTGATTCCATGATCAGGACGTCCATGGTGCGACCGTCCAAGCAGACAAACTTGACGGTGACGGTCATGCCGCTTTCGGCCCGGCGGCGCTTGACGAATTTGTCACGGGTGGCGGAAGTGACGAGATCGGCGAAGTTGCGGCCGATGACGGCGGCGCGGTTATACCCTGTGGCAAGCAGCCAATAATCACTGACGGCGGTGATGCGGTCTTCCTCGTCGAGCGAGAAGAGCATGGCGGGCGTCAGATTGTAGATGTCGGTGGCGCGGCGGTGGGCGAGTTTCAGCTCCTTTTCCTCGCTTTCGAGCTTGGTCTGCATCTCGTTAAAGCTATGGGCAAGCCGTCCCATCTCGTCGTTCGACTGCCAGTCGACATGATGGCGGGAGCCCAGCTGGCGGGTGGCCTCGATCGCCGCCGTCAGCCGCATCAGCGGCTGGATGACGAAGAAACGGTTGCCGATCAGCGCCGTGCCGAAAACGGTCAGCACCGCGAAGATGAAGATCGAAATGAAGACGACCTCTTCCTGCTTCAGGCCGGAAAACAGGCCGAGCGCGGGATAATAGACGCTGATGCTGCCGAGGTTCTTCGGACCGTCGACAGTGTTGTAGATGATGGCGCGCGACACCTGCACCAGCTTGCCGCCGAAGGAGCGCGGAATGGTAGACTGGCTGACATCGAGYTGGCCTGACTGGTCACGCACTTCGACCTTGACGATGGCGCCCTGGGAAACGACCGTCGCGCTGATCTGGGTAACGCTCTCCTCATCGAGGTCCCACAGCGGTTTGGCCAGCGCCTGGGCATTGGCGACGAGAAGAACGGAGATGTGATCGCGTATTTCCTTGTCGGCTCGTTCCGAGGAAAGGAAAAGGAAGAGAACAAAGAGGGGAGCAACAAAAACAAGCAGCGCTCCGCAAACTATCGCAAAAAATCTGTTCTCAACGGAATTGTTCATGTTTCCGTCTACTCCCCCGGGCCGCCATATTTGCCGTCGCGCATTAAGGCGGGCTTCTTCGCAGCTGACGGAACATGCTTTCACGAATTTGTTAAATGTTGCTGAAACGGGGCGTTTGCGGACAATGAAAAGCCCGCTTTCCAGGGGAAAGCGGGCCATATGCTTTACAAATTGGTCGAAGCGATCAGGCTTCGGCTCCACCTTCCGCAGCGCTCTCGTCAATGCCGCCAGCCGGGGCAATGATGGTCGCGATCGTGAAGTCGCGGTCGATCACAGGAGTGACACCCTTCGGCAGAGTGACTTCCGAGATATGGATGCTGTCGCCGATCTTCTTGCCGCTGAGGTCAATGTTGAAGAACTCAGGGATCGCATCGGCCGGGCAATGAACTTCGACTTCATGGCGAACGATGTTCAGAACGCCGCCGACCTTGAGGCCCGGGGACTTCTCTTCGTTGATGAAGTGAACCGGGATTTCGACGGTCACCTGGGTGTTACCGGAGACGCGCAGGAAATCGACATGCAACGTGAAGTCACGGACCGGATCGAGCTGGTAGTCCTTCGGCAGAACCTTGTGCTTCTTGCCGTCGACTTCGATCGTCGCCACGGTGGTCATAAAACCACCGGCGTGAATGCGCTTCGTCACCTCATTGGTGTTGAGAGCGATGGCAATGGGGGCCTGCTTGTCACCGTAGATGACAGCGGGTATCAAACCGTTGCGGCGAAGTTCACGGGCGGACCCCTTACCAACCCGTTCGCGCGCCTCGGCCTTGAGCTCGTAAGTTTCCTGGCTCATGGCTATTCCTTTCGAGGTTATTTGGAGAGTTCGGCGGCGGGCAAAAGCCTTGTTCCGACGAACCGGAGGCGGTATGATCCGACCTCATCCGCGTTGCCTCCAAGGGTGTCTACACGGACCGGTGGCCTATATTATAAGTCGATCGGAAACGCAAGTTGCGGATTTGGGTTGTTTTTTGCCCATATACACGCTTTCGCCAAGGTTTAACCATCGAAAACGAAATCGGCGGCGATTAATAAATCCTGCGTTTACCCGCCAATATAAGCAGGGCCGTCTCAATTTGCCGGTTGCCTCTCATGTTGCGTGTCCTTTCCTGCATCACCGTCGAACACAGCCTTCCGCATCTGATCTTCGCCACCGTTATCTGTGTGCTCGGATCGATGCTGTCGATGCGCCTCTTCACCCGGGTGCGCCGATCGCAGGGGCTGCAGAAAACCAACTGGCTGTTTCTCTCCGGTTTCGTTGGCGGCTCGACCATCTGGACGACGCATTTCATCGCGATGCTCGGCTACCAGACGCCGGTGGCGAACGGCTATGAGCCGACGTTGACGCTGCTGTCGCTGTTCGCCGCCGTCGCGACGACGATGATCGGCTTTGCCATCGCGTCAATCGCGCAGAAGAGCGCGCTTATCGAGGCAGGCGGCGTGATCGTCGGCCTCGGCATCGCGGTCATGCACTATGTCGGGATCGCCGGTTACGAGGTCGAGGGTCGTCTCGAATGGCAGGCCTCCTATGTCGTCGCCTCGCTGGTCTTGGCCGGCTTGTTCGGCGCAGTCGCCACCAATCGCGTCGGCCGGCCGATCACGCGTTTCTGCCGCCACGGGGCTGCCCTTTCGCTGATCCTTGCGATCGTGCTCACGCATTTCACCGGCATGGCGGGGCTGACGATCTTGCCGGATGCCACTGTTGCGGCACCCACCGAGATCATCTCGGACGGCATCATGACCGGTCTCGTCAGCGCCGTCATGATCATCATCCTGGCGCTGGGTGCCTCCACCTATATCATCGACATGCAGTCGACGCAGGCAGCCGTCGAGCGTTACCGCCATCTGTCGCTGCATGRCCCGCTGACCAATCTTGCCAATCGCGCCGCCTTCAACGAGCATCTGTCGGCGCTGGTCAACAAGCCGAGGGACATGACGGCCAATATCGCCGTGCTCTCCTTCGACCTCGACCGTTTCAAGGAAATCAACGACGTTCACGGTCACGCCACCGGCGATGCCGTGCTGCGCGCCGTCGCCGAGCGGCTGTTCAAGATCATGCAGAACGGCCAGTTCGTGGCGCGGGTCGGCGGCGACGAGTTCGTGGCCGTCATGTGCGATTATTTCGTCCGTTCGGACGCCAAGGGACTGGCACAACGCATGCTCGACGAGATCGCTCGGCCGATCGAATGGAACGGCCATGCGCTGACCGTCGGCTCCAGTATCGGTATCTCCACCTATCCCGGACAGGCGGACAATTTGGACGACCTGTTGTCGCAGGCCGATATCGCCATGTATCGGGCAAAATCGACAGCGACCAACAGCATATGCTTCTACGAGCCCTCGATGGACCAGGCAGCGCGCGAACGCAACGCGCTGGCGAGCGAGATGCGGGAGGGATTGGCGCGCGGCGAATTCGAGCTGTTCTACCAGCAGCAGAATGACACGGTGACGCGCGACATCGTTGGCCTGGAAGTGCTCCTGCGCTGGAGACATCCCGCGCGCGGCTACATCGCACCCGTCGAATTCATTCCGATCGCGGAAAAGACCGGCTTTATCATCGAGCTTGGTGAATGGGTGCTGCGGGCCGCTTGCGCGGAAGCGGCGACCTGGAAGAACCCGTTACGCATCGCCGTCAACGTCGCGCCGCAGCAGCTCGGCGACAACCGCCTACCGCAGATCGTGCATCAGATCCTGCTCGAGACCGGCCTGCCGGCGGCGCGACTCGAGATCGAGATCACCGAATCCGGCATCATCGCCGATCATCAACATGCGCTGCAGGCAATCCGCCGGCTGAAAGCGCTGGGCGTAAAGGTGGCGATGGACGATTACGGCACGGGTTATTCGTCACTGTCGACACTGCAGAGCTTCCCGTTCGACAAGATCAAGATCGACCGCGCCTTCGTCGACGGCGTCGTCACCAACAAGCAGTCTGCGGCGATCGTGCGTTCGACGCTCATTCTTGCGGCAAGCCTCGACATACCGGTGCTTGCTGAAGGCGTCGAAAACGAAGACCATATCGACTTCCTTCGACGGGAAGGCTGCCTGCAGGTGCAGGGCTTCCTCTTCGGTAAGCCGAGACCGCGCTCGGGCATCGAGGCGATCGTCACCGGCGAGGCGCCGGCCGTACAGCAGGAAACGGTTCTTGCGCCCGCCGTGAAGAAATCCGCGGCCGCGTGAGTGGCAAATTGCCATTCTCTGCCGCAGCTGAGGTTGACATCGGCGCGCTTCGCATCTTTGGATGGCCGCATTCAAAAAAGGGCTGAGGAGAATTCGGACTATGCGTCTCAAACTTGTCACGGCAACGAGCTTGCTGGCACTTTGCCTTGTCACCACGGCCCAGGGCGTCGAGATCAATCAGGATGGCGCCAATGCGGTCAAGGACAATCTGACGAAGCTGCTTCCCGAGGATCTTGCGAAGAGCGGCCTGCTCACCGTCAATCCGGCAGGCACTCGCTATGAGATCATTTACGATCTGGCGAAGCTGCTTGCCAAGGCCGATCCGGCGACATTCGCGATCAACGGGCTGACGCCGTTCTCGATGTTCGCTACGCCGCTCGACAGCGGGCTCTGGAATATTGAGGGTGACAACAAGCTCAACGTCTCCGGCCATTTCAAAGGCCCTGACCAGAAGCCGACGGATTTCTCCTACTCCATCGCTTCGCTTGTCTATACCGGCGTCTTCGACCCGGCGATCAGCTACCTGCGCTCCGGCACCTTCACCGCCAAGGACATCAAGGTCGCTAGCAAGTCCGACACCGAGGAAGTCCATGCCAGCTTTGCCGGGATGGACCAAAAGCTGACCTCGACGGACAGCGCAGGCGGCAACGGGCGTATCGATTTTGCGGGCGGCGGCTCGATGTCGACTTTCGTCGAGCAGGTTTCCGGCCTGCAAATGCCGCCCGTTGAAATCCGTGCCGACTCGATCGATTTCGATGCCAAAGTGAACGGCCTGCCGGCCAAGCAAATCCGCGAGATCGTCCTTTTCATTCTCGACCATCTCGAGGAGAAAGAACTAAGCCCAGAGAACAGCGACAAGATAAAGGGAATGCTCAAGCAAGCCTTTCCGATTCTTGCCTCGTTCAGCGAGACAATCGGGGTCAATAATCTGACCGTCAGCAGCCAGATGGGCAATGGCGGCGTCAAGGCATTCGGTTACAACCTGGTTATGGACGGGCCGAGCGACGCCATGCGTTTCGGCTTCGGCATCGATGCGCAGGACATCAGCCTCGACAGTCCGGCAATGCCGGCAAGTTATTCGCCCTTCGTGCCGACCAATTTCGATCTGCAGCTCGCCATTCCGAATCTGGATTTCGCCACCTTCGGCGACGCGCTCATGGCGATGGATTTCAACGCCAAGCCGCCAGAGCAAAGCGGCGACGAGATGGCGAAAAAGCTCTTCCGCGATGGCCGGCTCACCATCGAGTTTCCGAAGGTCAGCGCCAAGTCCGATGTCTACGACGTCGATATGACGGGCAAGATCGAGGGACGGGTCGATACCCAGAAGGACTATTCGATGGAGGCGACGATCCTTGCCCGCGATCTCGACAAGACGATTGCCGCGGTTCAGGAGCTTGCCAAGACGGATCCCGACCTCAACCAGGTCTCCTTCGGCATGATGATGGTGAAGGGCTTCGCCAAGACCGATGCAGATGGCCGCTCGCGCTGGGACATCAGCATCAGCCGCGACGGCGCTGTCGCCGTCAACGGCCAGGTGGTCAAGGAAGCGGACCAGGAAACGGTCCAGCCGCAATAGCGTATCCAGGGTCTTTCGACCGAAGATCAGATGCGCCGCCTAGGGTCTCATCCTTTGCGGCGCAGCAGCGCCGTTGCCATGTCGAGAAAGGCGCGCAACTTCAGCTGCGTCTGCGAGCGGGCGGGGAAATAGGCAAAGAGACCGGGCGTGGTCGGCAAGAAGGGATCGAGCACGCGTTCGAGCCGCCCTGATGCCACGGCCTCGCCGACGGAAATATCCGGCAAATAGGCAAGACCGAGCCCGGCCTCGGCGAGCTCGAGCAGCAGCAGGAAATCGTTGACCATCAGGTTGCCGGGCGCATCGACGGAGAAGTCGCGCCCGTCTCGCTCGAATTCCCAGCGATAGATGACGCCCGATGTCGGATAGCGGTAGCGGATCGCCTGATGGCGGGTGAGGTCCTCCGGCGTTAGCGGTCGGCCATATCGGGCGAAATAGCCGGGCGAGCCGACGACCGTCCAGGTGATATCAGATGTCAGCCGCATGACGATCATGTCCTTTTCGATCGCTTCGCCGATGCGGATGCCAGCGTCGAAACCACGTTCGGTGATATCGATTGCCGCATCATCGACCGAGATCTCGACAGAGATATCGGGATAGGCGTTGCGAAATTGCGGCAGCAGCGGCGTCACGATCAGAGGCACGGCCATGCGCGGCACGGTGAGGCGCAGGTGCCCGAGCGGGCGGTCGCGGAAGCCACCCAGCATGTCGAAGGCATCAGCAATGTCGGCGGCAGCCGGACGGACGCGCTGGAAGAGCGCGGCACCGGCTTCGGTGAGCGCGACGCGCCGCGTGGTGCGGACGAAGAGCGGCACGCCGAGCCTCGTCTCGAGCGCGCGGATCGTCTGGCTGACGGCAGTCGGCGTGACGCCGAGCGATGCGGCGGCAGCGGTGAAGCTCCTGGCGTCGGCGACGGCCAGGAATTCCRTCAAGCCGTTGAAGGGGTCGGGCGCCATCGGTCCATTATGAAGTTAAGCTTCATAAGCCTTATCGATCCGGCGGATTTTTCGCAATAATGTTTTGAGGCATTGTCTCTGCATCCGATCACGACAATCCAATGGATGGAGGATGACATGCAATATACGACCCTTGGCCGGACCGGACTTGCCGTTTCCAGGCTTGCCTTCGGCGCAATGACCTTCACATCGGGCGACCGCAGCTTAGGCGCGATCTACAAGACCGATGCCGATGTCGCTGATGCGCTTGTCGGACAGGCACTTGATGCCGGCATCAACTTCTTCGATACGGCAGACGCCTACGCATCCGGCCAGTCGGAAACGATCCTCGGACAGGTGCTGATGGCGCGGCGCAGCGAGGTGGTGATCGCCACCAAGGTCGGCTTCCGCACCGGCACGCCGCTCGGCCATGCCGGGCTTTCCCGCCGCCACATCCTCTGGTCGGTCGAGGAAAGCCTGAAACGGCTCAGAACGGACTGGATCGACGTCTATATCGTCCACAAGGAGGATCCGTTCACGCTGCTCGAAGAGACGCTGTCGGCGCTCGATGCGGTCGTGCGCTCCGGCAAGGTGCGTTATATCGGCTTTTCCAACTGGTCGGCCTGGAAGGTGGCGGCGGCGCTCGAAATCCAGAAGGCGAACGGGCTGGCGCCCTTCACGCATGGACAGATGCATTATTCGCTGCTTGGCCGCGACGTCGAGCGCGACATTCTTCCCATGATGCAGCGTTATGGCCTCGGGCTGACCGTCTGGAGCCCGCTCGCCTCCGGCTTTCTCTCCGGCAAATACACCCGCGAAACGCTCGGTGATCCCGACAACCGCTATTCCGGTTTCGATATCCTGCCCTTCGACAAGGAGCAGGGCTTCTCGCTGGTCGAGCGCATGCGGGTGATCGCCGCCTCGCACGGGGCGAGCGTCGCCCAGGTGGCGATCGCCTGGCTGCTTACGAAAAAGGCGGTCTCCAGCGTGTTGCTCGGCGCCTCGAAGCCGCATCAATTGGCCGACAATCTCGGTGCGGCGGAGCTGGTGCTTGATGAAGGCGACCTTGCAGCGCTCGATGCGGCGACTGAGCCGGCCCCGGTCTATCCGAACTGGTTCATCGACAATCTCGTCGATGAATCGCAGAAGGTGGCCCTCGGCCGCTGATCGCCGATAGAGGATTTTTGTCGCAAGGGGCCTGTCGCCACGCCATTGGGTCGAACTTACGTCGAGCCGGGCTCCGGCAATCATCATCGCATTGACTAGTCGTAAATTAACTAGTAATACTATGACTATGACATCAATCAAACGCTCCCCGACCGCGCTCGCTGTTCTTGGAATGCTCATGGAGGAGCCGCTGCATCCTTACCGGATGCAGCGGCTCATCAAGGAGCGCGGCAAGGACGAGGTGATCAATGTCACGCAGAGGGCGAGCCTCTATCAAACAATCCAGCGGCTCGAACGCGAGGGGTTGATCACTGCGCAGAAAACAGTCCGGGATGACAAGCGTCCCGAGCGGACCGTGTACGAGATAACCGAGAAGGGCCGCGACATGGCGCTGGAATGGATGCGCGAGATGTTGTCGACCGTGACGCGGGAATATCCGGAATTCCCCGCGGCCATATCATTTCTTCCTCTGCTCACGCCGAACGATGTGTTGGGTCGGCTTGAGCAAAGGGCAAAGATCATCGAGTCGGAGCTCCGCCGGATCGACGGAGTCCTAAGGGAGGCGCAGGCGGTACCAAGGCTCTTCCTTCTGGAGATGGAATATCTCCGGGCGCTTCACGCAACCGAATTGTCTTGGGTCAACGGCGTTGTCGAGGACCTGCGCGCCGAGCGCATCACCTGGACAGACGAGTGGCTGAGGCAGATCGCCGCGAAGTTCTCCATCGACCCCAACCTTGACCCGGAATAGTACCATGAAGGTTTTGATTATCGGCGCCGGGACCGGCGGTTTGGCACTCGCCCATCTGCTTAAGCAGGCTGGGGTTTGCATAGCGGTGTATGAGCGCGACCTCGCGCCGAACGCCGACACCGGTGGCTATCGCGTCGGCATCAGCCCGGCTGGAAGCCGAGCGCTAAAAGCCTGTATCCCCGGCGAACTCTACGACCTCTATGTCGCCACCTGCGCCAGGTCGCCGCGCTATTTCAACATGCTCACGGAACAGCTCGGCGAAGTGCTGAGCTTCGACGTCGATGATGCAGACCCGAACGCTCTCGACGGTGAAAAGAACGTGGTTCGAAAGACGCTGAGGCGGGTTCTGCTCAGGGGACTTGAAGACGACGTGTTCTTTGGGAAGGCGCTTCAAGGTTACACAAGTAACGCGGACGGGTCGGTCACCGCGTGCTTTCAGGATGGAAGCCTCGCGACGGGAGATGTCCTGGTGGGTGCTGACGGCACGAGTTCCACTGTATGCAAGCAACGCTTGCCGGACGCGCGTCTGGAAGACACTGGGATCGTATCGCTCGGGGGCAAAATTCCTATGTCGGCCGAGACGAAAGCTCTGCTGTCGGACAAAATGTTCAAAGGCATGTCGCTGATTATGGCGCCGATGGGCTTCGGAGCAATCATTCACTCGCTCGAGTTCGCCGACAGCCGAAGGGACCCAGGGTTTGCTGCGCGTTGGCCGGATTTTGTCGAAGCACTCGACGAGGACAGCATCGGCTGGGGTATCTGGGGCGCCCGGCAGAATTGCCCGCGGGATCCGTCCGGCCTGAACGGTGAACAATTGAGAGAGCTGGGCTTGGAGCTCGCTCGAGACTGGCATCCGCACTTACGTGCTCTCATCCTTATGACGGAGCCCTCGACGATCTACGATGTCAAGGTCAGGACCTCCGTCCCGCTGACGCCTTGGACAAGTTCGAATGTCACGCTGCTCGGTGACGCCGTCCATACGATGACACCCGGACGAGGCGCGGGCGCCAACACCGCACTTCGCGATGCAGCTCTGCTTGGACGTATGCTGGTCGAAGCGAACCAAGGGCGAAAGCCGCTCGTTGAAGCCATCCACGCCTACGAAATCGAGATGCTTCGCTACAGTACCGAAGCAGTCCAAGAATCGAAAAAGCAGATGGATGCTAACGATCTTGCTCATCGGCCGATTGTCGGCACAGTTCAGCTCGCTTTCATGCGCAGCATGATGCGCATCGTCAACGCAATACCTGCACTAAAGCGGCGCGCCTTTCGGCAGATGATGCGAGTTCGCGGCGAAAACTAAGGTAGTCGCTGACAATCAGCAAAATCCGGAGGTTCGTCGGATGCCTGATGTTTTCAGTCAAACAGACTGGAGACGGACTCTTCCTGGGCCGTTCGGCTGATGGCTTCGCCGATCAGCGGCGCCGTCGTTACGACGCGGATATTGTGGGCCGAAAGCACGGCCGTGGTCGGCTGGATCGAATCCGTGATGACGAGTTCGCGCAGCTTCGAGGAGGTGACGCGGGTGACCGCGCCGCCGGAGAGAACGCCGTGGGTGATATAGGCGGTGACGCTGGATGCGCCCTTGGCCAGCATCGCGTCGGCCGCGTTGCAGAGCGTGCCGCCGGAATCGACGATATCGTCGATCAGCAGGCAGTCCTTGCCGGCAATGTCGCCGATGATGTTCATGACTTCGGATTCACCCGGCCGATCGCGGCGCTTGTCGACGATGGCCAGAAGACAGTCCAGGCGCTTCGCGAGCGCGCGGGCGCGAACCACGCCGCCGACGTCGGGCGAGACGACCACGACGTTGCTGAGGTCATAGTGGCTCTTGATGTCGCGGGTCAGCACGGGCATGGCAAAGAGGTTGTCGGTCGGGATATCGAAGAAGCCCTGGATCTGCCCGGCATGGAGATCGAGCGTCATGACGCGGTCAGCGCCGGCCTCGGTAATGAGGTTTGCGACCAGCTTGGCGGAGATTGGCGTGCGGCCGGAAGCCCGGCGGTCCTGACGGGCATAGCCGAAATAGGGTAGGACGGCGGTGATGCGGCGGGCTGACGAACGACGCATGGCGTCGATCATGATCAGCAGTTCCATCAGATGGTCGTTGGCAGGAAAGGCGGTCGGTTGCACGAGGAAAACATCCTCACCGCGCACATTTTCCTGGATCTCCACGAAGATTTCCTGATCGGCAAACCTTCGAACACTGGCTTTCCCCAAGGGAACATTGAGATAGTTGCAGATCGCTTCGGCGAGTTGCCGGTTCGAATTGCCTGCGAAAACCTTCATTTTGGTCCGCCTGTTATGCGCTGATAGCCGCGCTTTTTAGTCAGCTTCCCCGTGAATGCAAGGGCAAAGGCGCCACAGGCTTCCATATTTGCAAAAAGTTTGTGACTAACCACCCTGAGTCTGCCGCCAGGAGGAGAATTCCGCGATCGTTTTTGAGCCGATCTGCTGCATCACCGAGGCCGGAACGCCCGCCCATGGATCGGTCGCGGCCGTCGGCACGCTTTCTTGCCCCTGGATTCGGTGCACGCGGCCCCCGCCGCTGTCGAGAATATCCCAGACATAGACCACGGTGACCTTGCCATCGTCGCTGAAGGCGGAGAGGTAGCCTTTGAGAATATAATCGCTGCTCGCATCGTTGGAACTCTTGATGGAAAGGCCATGCGCGCGCGCCTCGGCGCCGAGCTGGCGCGAGAGCGGGGTCACGGCCTGCACCGGCGCGCCGATGATCGGCAGGAAGCGCACGGTATTGCCGCGGGTGGAGGAGGGGGCCGGGCTGAGGGCGGCGGTCTGCTGTGGCTGTTGCGTCTCGGCCGGTTCAGCCGACTGTGCGGGAAGCCCACCACTGGCCGCCGGCGGTGGCAGCGATTGTTCCTCGATCGGGGCGGAGGCAGCCGGCGAGGAGCCGCTCCTCGATAGGGCGTTTGCCTGCTCCTGCATTGTCGTCGGTGGCGCGCCGGTGCCGGGTCGATAGGCCTGTTGCGACTGATCATAGGCCGGATGGTAGCCGCCCTGCTGCGAGCTTCCCGAGAAATTCGGCTGGCGGGTGCCCGCCAAACGCTCGGCTTCACTCTGCGTCACCGGGCTCGACGACGCGCCGCCCGAGGAATCGCCGATATCGACCTGCGGTGTCAGCGCATCGGTGGTATTGCAGGCGGTCAGCAGAGCCATGACGAGTAGGAGCGTGGGCACAATCGCAGCTCGCGTCATCCCTTGATCCGTCCTTCCCACAATCGCAATCAGCCCCACCCGAATTTATGCGGGTGGGGACCGTCGTCTGTCAATTCCGGATTCTCACCGGTCAGAGGCCGATGAAATCGAGCGGATGGCGGGACAGCGCGCGCGGCGCATCCGCTGTGGTCAGATAAGTCTGGCCGAGCGTCATCGCCGTGCCCGTATCGGAATCGGCGATGATCATGTGCACGAAGAGCGACATGTTCGGCTCGATTGGCTGCGGATTGCCGACATGGAACATCTGATGCTCCATCCAGGAGGGCGAGAAGCGGGCGCCGAGCGAATAACCGCAGGCATTCAGCCGGTGGCGGGCCAGGCCGCGCTCGTCGATTATCTTGGCATGCATGTCGAAGACATCACCAAAGGTCTGGCCGGGCTTCAGCACGGTCTCGATCGCCTCGATAGTTTCGCGGCAGGCGTTGTAGAGTTCGCGGTGGCGGTGCGTCGGCTCGCCGATGACGATCGTGCGCATCATGGCGGCATGGTAATGCGCATAGGCGCCGGCCCATTCGAGCGTCAGCTGGTCGTTGGCGTCGAGCTTGCGGCGGCCGGCCTTGTAGCGGCAGAGCAGCGCGTCGGCGCCGGAGCCGATGATGAACTCGTTGGCGGGGTAGTCGCCGCCGCCGGAAAAGACCGCGCCCTGCATGGCGGCAAGGATATCGGCCTCGTCGGCGCCGGGCTTTGTCAGCCGGATCGCGGCATCGAGCGCATCGTCGGCGAGAACGGCGGCGCGCTCGACATAGGCGACCTCCGTCGGGCTCTTGATCAGGCGCAGGCGGCTGACGAGGTAGGAAGCGTCGACGATCTGGCCGAAGGTGGTCAATTGCGCGTCGAGCAGACGGGCGACGCGGCCGGTCATGCCGTGCGTATCATATTCGACACCGATGCGGGCGCCGAGCAGATCCATCTCGACCAGCAGGTTCTTCAGGTCAAGCGTCGGATCGGCATTGACCCGATCGACCCAGATATGGATGTCCTCGAGGATCGAGGTATGCCTCGCCTGGCGAAGATCGGCCGAGCGGGTCATCAGCGCCATGGTGCCGTCGCTCTTGACGACCAGCGTCTGGAAGAAGCAGTAGCCGAAGGTGTCGTAGCCGGTCAGCCAGTACATGCTTTCCTGGGCGAAGAGCAGCAAGGCGTCGAGCTTTTCTTCCTTCATTTTCTCGGTGAGGCGCGCAAGCCGGCTTGCGAATTCGGCCTTTTCGAAATGCAGTGCCATTCTGCTCAAGTCTCCCTGATTGATATCGCGGAAATCTGGCGGCCGTAATCCGGCTCCTTGCGATGTGTCGTCCTGCGGTAGGAAAAGAAGCGCTCGCTATCCGGATAGGTGCAGAGGCCGAGGCTTTCGGCACGCACGCCGGCTTTCGTCAGCCGGTCGACGGTCAACGCCGGCAGGTTGAACATGGCATGGCCGGGCGTCTCGGAAGGCACAAAAAAGCGCACGTCCTCCGGGTTTTCGGCGACGAAACGCTCGACGAACTCGGGACCGACCTCATAACTTGCCTGGCTGATCGAGGGGCCGAGGCAGGCGACGATGCGAGCGCGATCCGCACCCAGCGCCTCCATGGCGGCGATGGTATTTTCGAGCACGCCCGTCAGCGCGCCCTTCCAGCCGGCATGGGCTGCGCCGATGACGCGGTTATCGGGATCGGCAAAGAGGATCGGCCCGCAATCGGCCGCGAGCACGCCAAGCGCGATACCAGGGGTGTGCGTTACCATCGCATCGGCGTCAGGGCGGGCGCCGTCATAATCGGCACCGACCACCACGACATCGGGAGAATGGACCTGATGCACGGTTGCCAGCCGCTCGACCGGCAAGCCAAACCAGGCGGCGACACGGCGCCGGTTTTCGAGGACCTTGTCACGTTCGTCGCTGGAGCCGAGGCCGACATTGAGGCCACGATACAGACCTTCGGAAACGCCGCCGGCCCGCGTGAAATAACCGTGCCGGATGGTGCTACCCGCCGCTTCGTTCAGCAGCGCGCTTTCGATCGGTGCGGGAGAGGCCGCGTCCTGCATCTGTGATTCCGGGGTTTTCGAGGGGTTTGTTACTATCCCAAGCGCATCGCATATGCGGCGCGCTTCAAGTTCTTGTTTCGGGCCGATGTTGAACCAGCCGCGTGCGCCCTGTCAATCCACCGGACGAAAGGGCATGAGATCGATGGCGGGATGGGAGACCGCCATCACCTTGAAGAGTTCGCCCATCCGGCCTTCACCGGCGCCGGCAAGCCTTTCGACCGCCGCCTGAATGACCTGCTGGGTTTGCGGCTCGCGATCGCGACCGAGGGCCGCCGCACGTTCGAGAATGCCGAGGCCACTTAGAAAATCACCTTGATGCAGGGCGCCGTTCAGATGGAGGCCGGCCGCAAGCGCCGTTTCGGCGAGCTGCTGGAAGTCGACATGGCTTGTCAGATCGGCTTCACCGGGATGGGCGAGCGGCGGGTCGAATTCATGCATGCGCACGGCCTGGAGCGTATCGCCGAAGCCGGTGACGAGATGGCCGTAGTCGATCGTAAGCGCCGTGCCGCCGAAGACGCGCAGCCGCTCGCAGATTGCGATCATCACCGCCTGGCGGGCCGGCGAGATTTCAAAGAGGGTGCCGACCGGCACGTTCTGCACCGGTTCGGGAAGAAGCGCGGGATCGAGGCCGGCGACGCCGGCGGCGAAGGTCAGCTCGCCATCGGCGTCGATGCCGACCATGCGCTCGCGGAAACCCGTCGGCATGCGGACGAACTGGCGGATCGGGATGGCGTCGAAGAGTTCGTTGGCGGCAATCAGCGTGAAGCCGGGCGGCACTTCGTCGAAGCCATTATGCCAGGCAATTTTCTCGCCGTAAGGCTCGAGTGTCTGGCTCTGGACGTCGCGCAGGCGCTCGCTGGTTTCGACGAGATGCACGCTCATCGCATCCAGGAGTGGCGGGGCGATGCGGGAGATGACGCGCAGCATGTCAGCCATCATCGTGCCGCGGCCGGGGCCGATCTCGACGAGGCGCACATCAGTCGGTGCGCCGTGGCGCTGCCAGGCATGGACGAGGAAGACGCCGATCATCTCGCCGAAGATCTGGCTGACCTCGGGCGCGGTGACGAAATCGCCGGAACGGCCGAAGGGCTCGCGCGTCCGGTAATAGCCGTGTTCGGGATCGGCGAGGCAGAGCGAGAAATAATCGGTGACGCTGATCGGGCCGTTGGCCTGGATGATCGCCTTGATCTTTTTGCCGAGAGCGGTGGTCATGTCGCGCGTCCTGCCGTTTTCAAAGCTGCAGCGCAGCCTGGCGGCAGGCCCGCAGCATCGCCCAGAGGCCGAGCAGGATCATCGGGGAGGAGAGCACCATGCCCATGGTCAGCCAGTTCGTGCCGAGGAGGTAACCGAGCTGGGCGTCGGGCTCGCGGAAGAATTCGACGAAGATGCGCGACAGCGCATAGCCGCAGACGAAGACGCCTGTGATGAAGCCGGGGCTTTTCAGCGCGCGCATGCCGTAGACCAGGGCGGCCAGCACCACGAGCAGAACTATGCCTTCGAGGCCGGCTTCGTAAAGCTGGCTTGGGTGGCGGGCGAAGGGACCGCCGGTCGGGAAGACCACGGCCCAGGGCACGTCGGTCAACCGGCCCCACAGCTCGCCATTGATGAAATTGGCGATGCGGCCGAAAAACAGACCGAAGGGAACGACGGTGGCGACGATATCGAACAGGCTCCAGATCGGTATGGCGTTGCGGCGCGCAAAGAGGATCATGGCAATCGTCGTGCCGGTCAGGCCGCCATGGAAGGACATGCCACCGTTCCAGATCTCGAGCGCACGGACGGGACTGCGCAGGACGGCGGGGAGATCATAGAAGAAAATATAGCCGAGACGGCCGCCGAGGACGACGCCAAGTGCTGCCCAGACGATGAAATCGTCGAGCTGCGTCCTTGACATCGGCGAGACGTTGCCGGGCCAGAGACTTTCATTGGCGGCGAGGCGGCGCGCATAGGCCCAGCCGAGCAGGATGCCGGCGACGTAGGCGAGGCCGTACCAGTGAATCGCCAGCGGACCGATCGAAAAGGCGATCGGATCGATATCCGGGAAAGGCATGATGGCAAGGAGATCGGCTGCTATCGGCAAGGTTTTCCACCTGTTGAGTTGGGCGGAACATGCCGCTGCGATCCCGGACGGTCAAGTCCATTGTTCGTGATGGCTCGTTCCCGGCCGGCGCCGGCAAGCTTATCCCGTGCAAAGCGCTTGCATCGTGGGTGGCGAAGCCCTACCTCAATTCCTGAGGCCCCAAAGGGCTGAATTCACCTCATGCGAAGGGAGAAAAACGCCATGACGACCGGAACGAACCGTATCATGGACGAATTCGCCAAGCTGATGACCGATGCGGCCGGTGCCGCCCAGGGCGTCCGCAAGGAGATCGAAACCGCCTTCAACGCCCAGGCCGAGCGTTGGCTGAACAGCATGGACATCGTCAAGCGCGAGGAGTTCGAGGCCGTGCGCGAGATGGCGATCAAAGCACGCGACGAGAACGAGGCGCTCGCCGCCCGCATCGCAGCGCTCGAGGCGAAGCTTGCCGGCGAGGGCGCTTAAGTCCCGGTATGACACAGATGCGGCGTTGCCTTCATGCCACACGCCGCATCTTCCGTAAAAAAACCAGGTGAGTTTTCCACCTGTGGACACTGCCAAAAAAGCCAATTCGCAGAGTCGCTTATTCTCCCTTCTGAATTGAATTTCGAAGAGCCTTTCCACAGTGGCCGGTCCTATTTTCCCTTCAGGGGGCTGGCAGGGGGCAAGGGGCGCTATACACTGATTTTAAATGATGATTCGAAGCGACTTGGTAAGCTCCGGGCAGGTTATCTGCGTTAAGTCTGGCGGCGGTTCAACGATCATCCGAGTGGTGTTTCCGGTATTTGCGTGTGTCTTTTCTTGTGTTCGTACACGAAGTTAGGCCGCATTCGTTCCGGTCAAGAAGGTGCTGCATGAACCTGATGGAATTGGAAGTCGAGCGTCAGTCGAACCCGGTCGATATGATCGAGTACGTTGCCTCCAACAACGACTGGTCGTTCGAACGGTCCGGCGAGGACGAGATCGCGATGACGGTCGAGGGCCGCTGGACGGACTACCACGTCTCTTTCTCCTGGATGGAGGAATTCGAGGCGCTGCATCTTGGCTGCGCCTTCGATATCAAAGTTCCCGACATCAGGGTCAACGAGGTGGTCAAGCTGCTCTCGGCGATCAACGGGCAGGTGCTGATGGGTCATTTCGACCTCTGGCGTCAGGAAGATGTCGTCATATTCCGCCAATCGCTGCTGCTTGCCGGCGGTGCGGAGCCTACCAATCGCCAGGTTGAGGTGCTGCTTTCCAGCGCGCTCGATACCTGCGAAGCCTATTTCCAGGCATTCCAGTTCGTCGTCTGGTCCGGCATGGAAGCGACGAAGGCGATGGAAGCCGTGCTGTTTGAAACGGTCGGCGAGGCATAAGATGCCGACGACCCCTTTCTCCTCGACACATCCCGTCGTTCTGATCGGTGCCGGAAACATGGGCGGGGCGATGCTCTCCGGCTGGCTGAAAAGCGGCGTTCCGGGCTCGGCGGTCATCATTGTCGATCCCGGCCCGTCGCCGGCGATGTTGGCGACGATCAGCGAGGCTGGTGCGGCGCATCTGACCGCGCTTCCCATGGATTTGAAGGCAAGCGTGCTGTTCCTCGCGGTCAAGCCGCAGGTGATGGAGACGGTGCTGCCGGCGGTGAAAAGTGCGGTCGGGCCGGGCACGGTCGTCGTCTCGGTCGCAGCCGGCAAGACGCTCGATTTCCTTGAGAGGCATCTCGGCAAGGCCGCCATGGTGCGGGCCATGCCGAACACGCCGGCCATGGTCGGGCGCGGCGTCACCGGCGCCTTTGCCAATTCGGGGGTCAGCGATCAGCAGCGCGAACGCGTCCATTCCCTTCTGCGCGTCTCGGGCCCGGTCGAATGGGTGCCGGCGGAAGCCGATATCGATGCCGTGACGGCGCTTTCGGGCAGCGGTCCGGCCTACGTATTCTATCTCGTCGAATGTATGGCGGAGGCAGGCCGTAAACTCGGCCTGCAGGCGGACCTCGCCATGCGTCTTGCGCGGGAAACAGTCGCGGGGGCTGGTGAACTCATGCACCAGTCCCCCGACGACGCTTCGCGGCTGCGAGAGAATGTGACTTCTCCCGGCGGCACCACGGCGGCGGCGCTCGCCGTGCTGATGGCCGAGAACGGCATGCAGCCTCTGTTCGACGCCGCCCTTGCGGCGGCGCGCAAGCGGGCCGAGGAACTGGCCGGCTGACGGAGACCATATGGCAGAAGAGATCAACTACGCCGATTTCGAGCGTGTCGACATTCGTGTCGGCACGATCATCGAGGCCAGTCCCTTTCCGGAAGCGCGCAAGCCGGCAATCAAGCTGGTGATCGATTTCGGCCCTGAGATCGGCGTTAAAAAATCCTCGGCGCAGGTCACCGTGCATTATACGCCGGAAAGCCTGCTGGGCCGGCAAGTGCTCGGCGTCGTCAATTTCCCGCCGCGCCAGATCGGGCCGTTCCGCTCGGAAGTGCTGACGCTGGGTTTCGAGGACGAGAACGGCGCGATCGTGCTTGCTGCAGTCGAACAGTCGGTGCCAAACGGCCGAAAGATGATGTGAGCGGGAGCTTACACTTAAAGCGCGTCGCGTCGAATCGGATTCATGCGACGCGCTTTAAGTATTTATGCAAGTCGTTATCCCAAAACCGCTGCGTACTTTTGGGCGACATGCATTAGATCAGGGTGATTTTAGGCCTGATCGGCCTAAAATCACCCTGATCTAAATCAAAGAAATAGAGCATGATGTCGTCCGAAAACCGCGCACACTTTTCGGCATCATGCTTTAGTTGTTCGGGGCTTCGCCTGATGCGCCGGCATCGGATCCTCGACGAGGTCTGATTTCCTGCAGAAATGGATTGCTTCGCCGCTCGTCGCCGATGCGGCTGCCCGGGCCGTGGCCGCAGATGAAGCCGACCTCGTCGCCGAGCGGCAATACCTTGTCGCGGATCGAATCGAGAAGCTGCTGATGATCGCCGCCGGGCAGGTCGGTGCGACCGATTGAGCCGTTGAAGAGGACATCGCCGAGATGGGCGAAATTCTGCGCACGGTTGAAATAGATGACGTGGCCGGGGGCATGGCCGGGCGTGTGATAGACCTCGAATTCATGGGCGCCGAAAGAGATCTTGTCGCCGTCCTTCAGCCAGCGGTCGGGCACGACGTTACGCAATCCTGATATGCCGTATTTCGCGGCCTGGGTCTCGATCCGCTGCAGCAGCGGCAGGTCGTCCTGATGCGGGCCGACCACGTCGAGGCCGAGAGCTTCCTTCAGCTCGCTGGCACCGCCGGCATGGTCGAGATGGCCGTGTGTCAGCCAGATTTCCTTGATGGTCAGGCCGTTCTGGGCAATCGCCTGCAGGATGAGCGGCACGTCGCCGCCGGGATCGACGACGACGCCTTCCTTGGTATCGGGATCGAAGAAGATCGTGCAGTTTTGCTGGAAGGGTGTCACCGGAATGATGCCGGCCTGGAGCATGCCCATAAGTGCCTCGCTTGGTGTCTCTGCTGCTTCGGGTATAGTCCGAAACCGCGGCAAGGACAGCCGGAATCTTGTGCCATTGGCGGTGTGCCTCACGGTAAAAAGACGGACTGCAACAAGAATTTATGCCCTCTTCGCCATCGTCACAGAGCGAGAAAATCGAGTTTTTGTCAATTTTTCCAAATATTTGCATGAAATCTCCCGCAAGTAGTGTTTCGCTCGGCGGAGCACAGGGGAACATCGTGGAACCCCGTGCGTTGTCAGCCCATCGAAACCAAGGAGACGCTCACATGACCTTGAAGAGAAACATTCTGCTGGCAGGCGCGGTGCTGATGGCTAGCGCCGGTCTTGCGCAGGCTGAGATGATGGCGACGACGGTCAACGATCTTAACGTCCGCGCCGGTCCGGGCCCGCAATATCCGACGGTCGGCCTTGCCACCCGCGGCTCGACAGCGGTCCTCGACGGCTGCATCGAAGGCAGCCGCTGGTGCCGTGTCGACGTCAATGGCATGCGCGGCTGGGTCTATGCCGATTATCTGCAGGTCGATCAAGGCGGCAGCCCTATCATCGTCGAGCAGCACCGTGCCGAGATCGGCGTTCCCAGCGTGACTTATGAGTCGACCGCGAGTGTCGTGCCGGCCGAGCCACAGCCGGCACCGGGCGACGAGTTGCTCGGCCCCGTCGGGGCGGTCGAGACCATCACCCCGCCAGAGACGGTCCGCACTTATATCGAAACCAATCCGGGCCAGACGGTGCAGCTCGGCGGCGATGTCGTCGTCGGCGCTGAGGTGCCTGACGATGTCACCTTCCAGTCGATTCCCGACTACGAGTACCGTTATACGAGGATCAACGATCGGCCGGTGCTGGTCGATCCCGGTACACGCCGGATCGTCTACGTCTATCAATGACGTGTTCGACAGAAACTGAGGCGAGGCGGACGTCGGACCGCCTCGTTCCGGGGCGCTTCTCCCTGCCTTAATCCCGCATCGGTTGATTTTTCTTAACGCTTTCCTCCAAAATATGATAAAATACTAATATGCCGAAGGTTCGGCATGGATCGGCGATCGGGGAGATCGCCAGAGGAGGAAATCATGGAAGCGCTACTTCCGCTCATCACACAATTGATTGCCGGTGCAATCGGCGGCAACGCCGCGAGCGCCGCTTTGAAGCAGCAGGCGATCAACGTCGTCGCCCGGACCATCGCAGGTGCGATCGGCGGTGTTGCCGGCGGTATGCTGCTCAGCATGGTCGGCGGGGAAGCGGCCATGACCGGCCTGATCGCCGACGGCATCGGCGGCCTGATCGGCGGCGGCATTCTCTCGACGCTCGCCGGACTGGTCATGGCACGGGCGCATAGGTAAAAAGGCCCGGCAGGCGGTTATCTACAGCGCCGCGTGTCTTTTGAGACGCGCAATGGACGCTGTTGCACTTTAAATTGCTGCATAATTTTATCCTTTTAGGAATTATGCAGTAGCCGGACCGATTGCGTGAGGGTCTTATTCGGCGGCGATCGCCGCCGGATAGACTTCCTTCATGTAGTCGTCATCAGCACTTCGGAGATCTTCGACGGCGTGAAGCGGTACGGGCCGATTTCGGAAACCGGGGTCACTTCCGCAGCCGAGCCGGTGAGGAAGCATTCGCTGAAGCCGGGAAGCTCTTCCGGCAGGATAGCGCGTTCGATCACCTCGATGCCGCGGCGTTTGGCGAGTTCGATGACGGTCTGGCGGTGATGCCGTTCAGGAAGCAATTCGGGGTCGGCGTGTGAATGACGCCATCCTTGATGAAGAAGATGTTGGCGCCGGTCGCTTCGGCGATCTGGCTGCGATAATCGAGCATCATGGCATCGGCGTAGCCTTTGGCCTCGGCGGCGTGCTTGGAAATGGTGCAGATCATGTAGAGACCGGCAGCCTTGGAGGCGCAGGGCGCCGTCTTCGGATCGGGACGGCGGCATTCGGCGATATCGAGGCGGATGCCCTTCAGCTTTTCGGTTGGGTTGAAATAGCTGCCCCATTGCCAGATGGCGATGGCGACGTTGATGCGGTTGGCCTGCGCCGAAACGCCCATCATCTCACTGCCGCGCCAGGCGATCGGACGCACATAGGCATCGGAAAAACCCTGGCGCGCCAGGAACTCGACCGTTGCGACATCCAGTTCCTCGACGAAGTAGGGCGCTTTGAAGCCGAGGATCTCAGCGCATTTGTGCAGGCGCTGGTTATGTTCGGTGAGTTTGAACATCTAAAGCGCGTCGCGATCTTTCAGATTCGCTCCTCGCGCTTTAGGTCCTTGTTTTTAGGCATGTCGTTGTCGCAAAACCGCTGCACACTTTTGCGCGACATGCTCTAGCCGCCATAGGCGCGCTCGCCTTCGAAGACGGCGTTGGCATAATGCAGGCCGTGGGTCAGTACGTGGATCTTGGCGTCTTTCCAGGCGACGAACTCGCCGTTGAACCAGATTTCGCCGTCCAGCTGGTCGAAAGGAACTGAAGCCTTCCCTCAACTCCTCCGATGCTTGAGCGCCATGCCTGTTGATTGTTGTCCCCATTACGTTTTATCCACAGACGCAAGGGGAAATCGCCTATTGCGTCGGAGTGCCGAACGGGCCTTGGTTTCCAGGGAAATGAGAGACCGTGCGGGCCACCCGCAGAGTTCGGGAAAGCTAGCAGCGACGCAAATTTATCTCAGCAAAGCTGACATATCTTCGCGAAAGCTTCCTGCAGCGCGCGGAAAGAGAAAAGGAAATGCCGAGTGTCACGACAGACCGGTCCGAAAGCAGGCAAGCCAGAGCCGCTGGCCACGCCGATGGAAGATACAGGGATTATCGATTTCGAGATCATCGAGCTGTTCTTCTTCGCCTATCGTGACTTCGTTTCCGACCCTGACGCCATCCTCGAAAAGAGCGGCTTCGGCCGGGCGCACCATCGCGTCGTGCATTTCGTCAACCGCAACCCTGGCATGACGGTTGCCGATCTTCTCGATAMCTTAAAGATCACCAAGCAGAGCCTCGCAAGGGTGCTGAAACAGCTGATCGATTCAGGCTATATTCGCCAGGTGGCCGGCCCCGAGGATCGGCGGCAGCGCAAGCTTTATCCGACGAAATCGGGACGAGAGCTGGCGCTTGCCCTTGCTGAGCCGCAATCGCGCCGCATTGAGCGGGCATTCGAAGGGGCTTCTGCGGAGGTGCGGGAGGGCGTAAAAGCTTTCCTCAGCGGAATGCGGGACAGACAGAGGGCGGATTGAATGGCGGTCAAGACAGGTATTTCCGACGATGCGGCGCACTTGCTGGTGGTCGATGACGACTCCCGCATCCGCGCGCTGCTCAATCGTTATCTCGCCGAGAACGGCTTCCGCGTTACCGTCGCCGCCGACGGCGCTGAGGCGCAGCGCAAGCTCACTGGTCTGGATTTCGACCTCATCATCATGGACGTGATGATGCCTGGCGAATCCGGCATCGACGTCACCCGCGGACTTCGCGCCATCAAGAACGTGCCGATCATCATGCTGACGGCGCTGGCAGAATCGGGCAATCGCATCGAAGGCCTCGAGGCCGGCGCTGACGATTATCTCTCCAAGCCCTTCGACCCGCGCGAGCTGGTGCTGCGCATCAACAACATCCTGCGTCGCAATGCAGGCGGCGAGGGACCGAAGATCGAACAAGTGATGTTCGGGCCCTACACCTTCTCGCTGACCCGCAAGGAGCTGAAGAAAGCCAGCGAGGTCATCCGGCTCACCGACCGCGAGCAGGAGATCATGCTGCTCTTTGCACGGCGTGCCGGTGACACGATCCCCCGCCATGAACTGATCGGCAACGATACCGAAGTCGGCGAGCGGACGATCGACGTGCAGATCAACCGGCTGCGGCGTAAGATCGAGGATGATCCCGCCAATCCCGTCTGGCTGCAGACCGTGCGCGGCATCGGATACAGGCTGAGCATCGACTAAACTCAAGGTTCGGGACCGGCGCTGATGGTGACGATCGACAGCTTGCGGCGGGAAGACCGCACTTCTGCGCCGGGCTGGCGCTGGGTCGTCCGCTGGCTGCGCCGCCGGCTGCCGACCGGACTTTACGCGCGCTCGCTGCTGATCATCATCATTCCGATGGTGCTCTTGCAATCCGTCGTCGCCGCCGTCTTCATGGAGCGTCATTGGCAAATGGTGACGGAGCGGTTGTCGCTTGCCGTCACCCGTGACATCGCCGCGATCATCGAGATCATCGAGACCTATCCGCAAAATTCGGACTATAGCGAGATCGTCCGTATCGCCCGCGACCAGCTCAGCCTGCAGATCTCGATCGAGCCGGATGGCGACCTGCCGCCACCGCGCGTCAAACCGTTCTTCTCGATCCTCGACGGCATCCTCAGCGACGAGATCACCGACGAGATCCACCGGCCCTTCTGGATCGACACGGTCGGCAACTCGAACCTCGTCGAGATCCGCATCAAACTCGACAACAAGATCCTGCGGGTGCTGACCAAGCGCAGCCAGACCTATGCGTCGAACACTCATATCTTCATCGTCTGGATGGTCGGGACCTCGCTGGTGCTGATCGGCATCTCGATCCTTTTCCTGCGCGGGCAGATCCGGCCGATCCTGACCTTGGCGCGAGCGGCTGAAAGTTTCGGCAAGGGGCAGAAGCCCGATAATTTCTATCCGCGCGGCGCCGACGAGGTCAGGCGTGCCGGTCTTGCCTTCATCCTGATGCGCGAGCGAATCGAACGGCAGATCGAGCAGCGCACCGCGATGCTCTCCGGTGTCAGCCATGATCTGCGCACCATCCTCACCCGCTTCAAGCTGCAACTGGCGCTCGCCGGCGACAATCCCGACCTGCATGGTCTGAATGACGACGTCAACGACATGCAGACCATGCTGGAAGCCTATATGGCCTTTGCACGCGGCGAGGTCGAAGAGGATGTCGGCGAACTCAAACTCAGCGAGATCTTTGCGAAGCTGGAATCCGATTTCGCCCTGCATGGCAAAAAATTCAGCTATTCCATCGAAGGCGATGACGACATATCCGTCCGGCCGAACGCCTTCATGCGTCTCGTCACCAACCTTGCCTCGAACGCGCGTCGTTATGCCGATAGGCTCGACATCGAGGCCAAGCACAATGCCAAATGGCTGACCGTCATCTTCGACGATGACGGGCCGGGCATTCCGGAAAAGAATCGCGAGGACGTGTTCAAGCCATTCTTCCGGCTGGATACGGCGCGCAATCTCGATGCGTCGGGCACCGGGCTCGGCCTTGCGATCGCCCGCGACATCGCCCGCAGCCATGGCGGCAACGTCACGCTCGGCGACAGCCCGCTCGGCGGACTGAGAGCAACGATCCGCATTCCGGCCTAAAGCATGTCGCGCAAAAGTGTGCAGCGGTTTTGCGCTAGCGACGTGCGTAAAAACAAAGACCTAGAGTGCGAGGAGCGAATCTGAAAGATCGCGACGCGCTTTAGGCACGGGCCGCCGTCAGCTTCACGGCTTTGCGCGCATCGAAATCGTCCAGGTGTTCGACGATCCAGCGCCAGAGCGCGGCGACCTGCATGAGGAGGTCGCGTCCGAGCGGCGTCAACTCATATTCGACGCGCGGCGGCACTTCGGGATAGAGTGTGCGGATGATGAGGCCATCTCTTTCGAGGGTGCGCAGCGTCTGCGTCAGCACTTTCTGGCTGATGCCCTCGACCCTTTCCATAAGGCGCGAGAAGCGCAGGGGTGCGCCGGCATCCGAGAGCACATGCAGAATGCGCAGCGGCCATTTCGCCGCCGCCCGCTCGATCAGTTCGCGGGCCCGCGCATCCTGTTCATCCGTCATGCTGATGCAGAAATCGAACATGTCGCTGGTCACGTTGGTTACCTCAAGGTGTGTATGGATCGTCTGGGTACCTTCTTTCGATCGGATACAGTAGAGCATACATGAGCCGGGGACCAAAGAAGGAGGGTTTCCGATGTCCAGGGTCTGGTTGATAACAGGGAGTTCGCGCGGTCTCGGCCGGGCGCTGGCGGAGGCGGTTCTGGCCTCCGGCGACAATCTGGTGGCGACGGCGCGCGATCCCGGCCAGCTTGCCGATCTTTCCGAGCGGTATGGCGATCAGGCGCTGACGCAGGCGCTTGACGTGACCGACGAGGCGGCGGCAGCGGCGGCAGTCGAGGCGGGTGTGAAGCGGTTCGGGCGCATCGACGTGCTTGTCAACAATGCCGGCTACGGCAATGTCGGCTCGATCGAGGATACCAGCCTTGCCGATTTTCGCGCCCAGATCGAGACCAACCTCTTCGGCACGATCATCATGACCAAGGCAGTCATCGCCCTGATGCGTGGGCAGGGAGCGGGGCACATCATCCAGTTTTCATCCGTCGGCGGCCGGATCGGACCTGCCGGGCGCGGCGCCTATTCGGCGGCGAAATTCGGTGTCGAGGGCTTTTCCGAAGTGCTGGCGAGGGAGGTCGCGCCATTCGGGATCAAGGTGACAGTGATCGAGCCCGGCGGCTTCAGGACCGATTTCGCCGGCTCCTCGACAGTGCTTGCCGAAGGGCGGCAGGACTATGCGGAGACGGTCGGCGCCACGGTGCGCTTCCAGCGTGAATACGATGGGCGCCAGCCCGGCGATCCTGCCAAAGCGGCTGCGGTCGTCATCCACATCGCCGGTCTCGAAGAGCCGCCGTTGCGGCTGCTGCTCGGCAGCGATGCGGTACGCAATGTCGAAAAGGCGGATGCGGCGCGTATCGAAGCTGATCGGATGTGGCGCACCGTGAGCGTCTCGACCGATTTTGATACCGAGGCCGAGTCCATGCCCCAGATCAGGATGATTTTAGGCCAGATCGGCCTAAAATCTGAATCCTGATCTAAATCAAAGAAATAGAGCATGATGTCGCCCGAAAACCGCGCACACTTTTCGGCATCATGCTCTAGGAAAAGAAGGCCGGTTGACCCATGCAAAACAAAAGCGCCGCTGAAAAGCGGCGCTTTGCATCAGGGATATTCGACGATTCAGCCGGCGGTGCAGAAGTGGCTGCGGCCGTCATTGCCGATGTAGGTGCCGCTGCGCGGATCGAAGGAGCGGTAGCGGTACGAGCAGTAACGCTGCCATTGCGGTGACCAGGGCTCCACCGCCGTGCGAACCGGTTCGTAATATTGCGGCTGATCGACATAGACGCGGCGCGGGGCGCGATAGACTGGAGCGGGCTCGTAGTAATCCGGCTCGTAGGCTGGGTCGATGTAGCGACGCTCTTCGTAAACCGGACCATTATTGGCGTTGGCGATGGCAGAGCCGACGATCAGGCCGGTGGCCAGGCCGACGGCGCCGCCGACCCACGCATCGTTGTTGCCGTGATGATTATCGTGGCGCCAGTGGCGGTCGCGGGCCGACGCTTCACCGATCGCGGAAAGCGTGAGTGCGGCAGCGGTTGCCGTCAGCAGAAGGGTCTTGGCGAGCCTGTTCATAAGCAAAAATCCTAATCCCGGGAACCGAACGCCGGTCCCTTTCTCGATGGTCACAGCAGTAAAGATTTGTAGCTGAACGAAGGCTGAACGACAAAACCCGGCATTGCTGCCGGGCTTCAACTCGAACTCGCCAGCCTTGTTAAGGGTTCAGCCCGCAATCTGCAGATTGACGGCCTTCGGGCCCTTGCCGCGGCGATCCGGCTCCGTGTCGAAGCTTACCTTCTGGTTTTCCGTCAGACCGGCCAAGCCGGAGGCCTGAACGGCAGAAATGTGAACGAAGATATCGGCGCCGCCCCGGTCCGGCTTGATGAAGCCGAAGCCTTTGTCGGTATTGAAGAATTTTACAGTGCCAGTCTCTGCCATGCGTCAGGTCCTTTTCTCTCTGCCCGCCATCCACACGGGCAGCATCATAGCATTGCCTCCCTTGCAGGAGGCGTTGGCAGGCAATTCTTGAAATTTGAGAAAAAGGTCCCCTCTACCTCGGCCTGTTCCAGGCAGGACTTTCGCCCGCCATTTTCGGAACCGGCTGACCGGAATATTAGCGTTCCCGGCGCGCAAATACTTAAGGACTTCCCATGCTCGCAAAATGCCCGAACGCGCTGAGAGTGCTGCGTTTAAAGGATTTTGGCAAGCAAAAGTTTTTTTACGTGTCGTTCCTGGCACACCCCTGCCGATATCCAATTTGCGCAAAAACGCAAAATTTCCTTCGCCGACAGGGAATGATTAACGTTTTATATCGTCAGCAATATAAGTTCCGAGCAGATTTTCCCAAAAATGCAACGTGAACGCGTCTCCCGCATCGGATAAAATTTTTTTCCGATGCGTGACTTACCCAAATTTGGACGCGTGTTCACGCGGCCGGCAGGCGCCGCCGGGTGAATCCGGGTACGAGTTCGACCACAAGCATAGCGATAAACATTAGCGCGCAACCTGCATAGCCTGTTACCGGCATCGTCTCGCCGAGCATCAGGGCCGCAAGCGAGGCACCGAAGAGCGCTTCGGAAGAAAGAAAGATCGCGGCCTGCGAGGGYGTCGTGTAGCGCTGGCCGATCACCTGCAGCACGAAAGCCACGCCCGACGAGAAGATACCGACATAAAGGATCTCCGGCGCCGCGGCCTGTATCGCCGAAAGGCTGACCGGTTCGACGGCTGCGGCAACGGCCAGCGCACAGACCGCGGTGACGGCGAATTGCACGGCGGAGAGCGCGAGCGGCCTTCCGGTCTCCGAAACGGTCATGCCGGCGAGGGTGATCTGGATCGCCCAGAAGACGGCGCAGACGACGGTCAGCAGATCGCCAGGCGCCATCGCCGAGAGCTGGCCGCCGGACAGGAGGTAGATGCCGGTGATCGCCATCAGTGCGCCCGGCCAGATGATCCAATGCGGAGCACGGCGTAGGAAGAACACGGCGATCAGCGGCACGAAAACGACGTAGAGGCCGGTGATGAAGCTGGAATTCGTCACCGTCGTCGTCTGCAGTCCGACCTGCTGCGTGGCTGCACCGCCGAAAAGGGCAAGGCCGATCAGGATGTAGAGCTTGGCATGGCGCGCGCTTGTCTTCTCCGTTGCCTTGCGCGCTTCAAAAAGGACAAAAGGCAGCACGGCCAGGGTGGCGACGGCAAAGCGCAGGCCGATGAACCAGAAGGGGCCAATCGCCTTCATCGCCGTCGACTGCGCGACGAAGCCGCCGCCCCAGATGGCGGCTGCAAGCAATAGAAGGAGATTCGCCTGAACGCGCGTCATGTCGTCCTCGATGGGGAAGGGAGATGTGCCCAAGCGGTTAGCAGTTGCGTTTCCTTTCGGCAAGGGTGAAGACTTCGTGTCGGTTGACGGAGATGAATGCATGCGACGCGAGGAACGGAAGCCGGCCGGCGATGCGGCTGCGCCTAGGACGGCAGGTTATTCCGGCACGCCGCTTGTCAGGAAGCTCGGCCTTGCACAAGGGCAGGCCGCCGCCCTTCTCGGCATTCCGGAAACGATCGGTGACATCAATGGTTTCGACGGTTTTGCTTCGGTCGTCCGCGCGCTTCCCGAGACGCCTCAGCGTGCATTTGACTATGTGCATCTGTTTACGACCGAACGGGCGGCGCTGGATGCGGTTGCGCCTGCGCTTTTCCGTGTCCTCAGGCGGGACGGCATGGTCTGGATATCATGGCCGAAGAAGAGTTCACGCGTGCCGACTGACATCTCGGAGGACGTACTGCGGGAGGTTCTGCTCCCAACCGGTCTGGTCGACGTCAAGGTCTGCGCCGTCGACGAGATCTGGTCCGGGCTGAAGTTCGTCATCCGCAAGGAGCTGCGCGGCGCGTTGTGATCGCTCAGCCGTTGCCGCCGTGCGCCGTGTTCGATTTGATCGCAATCTGAAGACGGCAACTATCGCGCAGGGCTGGTCCAGATTGCAGATTATGTATATGGCGGAAGACCGTATCATCAAGTCGAATGCAGCCGGAGCGCGTTCTAATGTATGGCAGATATGTAAAGTATATCACTTTGTGGGGACTTCTTGCGGTTGCCACAGAACCAGCGGATGCGCGCGACGCTATAGATAGTGGAGCAACACAGCTTAGCGGCTCGAAATTCAATTATTCAGTCATTGCTCTAGCTTCCAAAGATCGAAGGATCGAAGTCACTCATAGCGGGGAAAAATACCGTGGCCCGCTAGCGAATATGTCGTTTCGGGATCGTCATTTGCAGGTCTTCGAGATGGTGGCGAGGTTGATCAAAAACAGCTGCCAGAACGGCGTCTCTTCGCTCGGCGATATATGGTTGAGCAAAGACCCGGAACAAGATGTGGATCCGGACGCTAGGCATCCCCAATACTTCATTTGGGAATATAGTTGTAAATAGACGCACGAGTTTGGGGTCCCAGTTCGCTGTCGAGATCGATGACGGCGTTCCATTCCGGGTTGCTAGCCTCGACCTTTAGTCCGTTTCTCGTCGTCATCGTGACCTCAGCCGTTGCTGGCTTCCACGCGCGAAACCCTGAGCAGCGCGCCGTTATCCTCGTCCGTCACCATCAGCAGCGCTCCGTCGGGTGCGATGACAACGTCGCGGATGCGGCCGTATTCGCCCTCGAACAGGCGCTCTTCGGCGACAAAGGCGCCGCTATCGTCACGCTGCATGCGCGAGAGCAGTTGGAACTTCAGAGCTGCGACAATGAAATTGCCGTCCCATTCCGGAAACATGGCGCCGCGATAGATGGCGAGCGCGCCGGGTGCGATCGAAGGATCCCAATAATGCAGCGGCTGTTCCAGCCCTTCCTTGGCCGTGCCTTCGCCGATCTCGGCACCCGAATAGTCGCGGCCATAGGTGATGATCGGCCAGCCGTAATTCTTGCCGGCCTCGGGCTGGTTGATCTCGTCGCCGCCGCGCGCGCCGTGCTCGACGGTATAGAGCTTGCCATCCTTGGCGTCGAAGGTGATGCCCTGCGGGTTGCGGTGGCCTTTCGACCAGATTTCCGGCAGCGCCTTGCCGCCGTCTTTGAACGGATTGTCGGCAGGGATGCTACCGTCGGCATTGATGTGGATGATCGAGCCGGCATCGTCCTGCCAGTCTTGCGAGCGGTCGCGGTCGCCACGGTCGCCGACGCTGATGAACAGCGAGCCGTCACCTGATATCGCGATGCGCGAGCCATACTGGATATTGCCTGAGGTGAAGCGCCGCATGGTGAAAACAGGCGTCACGGCGTGGAGCGTCTTTTCGTCAGTTGAAAGCGTGGCGCTGAAGGCTTCGGTGCCGGAGCCCTGGCTGTTGGCGATGGCGGCGGTGAAATAGAGCTTTCTAGATGTCGCAAAGTCCGGCGCGAGCGCCACGTCCATCAGGCCGCCCTGGCCACGGGCGCTGACCTTGGGCACGCCGCCGATCGGGTCGGAGACCGTGCCGTCGCGGACGATCCGCATGCGGCCCGGCCGCTCGGTGACGAGATAGGCGCCATCGGGCAAGACCTCGACCGCCCAGGGATGTTGGAGGCCGTCGGCGAGCTTGTCGACACGGACCGCGAGATCCTGCGTGTTGATGGTGTCGGCTGCATCCGCCGATGCGGTGCCGAACAAGACCAGCGCTGCGGCGAAATGGAAGGCGGACATTCTCTTCATCTTGCTTCCCCGTCGTCTCTCCAGGCTGAACGTGGAGCGGGCAGGGGAGAGCTTCAACCCTCATTCGGTCTGCAATAACGGCTTTGTGTTTACCGGTTGAACCGATCCCGTTGCCTGGCCATCGACCAATTCCGCCTCGAGGATGTAGCGCAACGGCCCGCGTTCCGTCGCGTCGAAGGGCCAGCAGGTGGTCAGCACCAAGTGGCGGCCATCGGAGGAGGGATCGATACCGCTTGCATCCCACGGGGCGATGCGGCCCTCGCCGGCCTTGAAGGTCAATAGTTTGCCGTCGCGGCGCGTGACTTCAATCGCATCGCCGGACCTTATATATTGCAGCCAGCGGAAATGCGTGTCGCGATGGGCGGCGATGACGGAGGTGCCTTCCTCGCCCGGTTGCGGCGTGTTGGCGAGCCAGGCCGGACCGAAGGCGAGAGCCTCGCCGGAGGCGCCGGAGAGCACGATCGCCTCCTTGCCGAGGCGCGGGGCGCGCACCTTGGCCTCGGTGGTAAAATCCGCCCAGGGCCAGGGTTTTGTTTCTTCGCCCCGCAATTCGGCAGCGAAGGCGCGTTTCAGCAGAACCTGGGAAAGCTCTGCCTTCGCCTTCAGCAGGAAGCCGTCGCCGGTCAGCGCCAGGCCATAGAGGGCAAGGCCGGCGATGGCAAAGGCAATTGCTTTTTCGATCGAGGAAAGGCGCCAGAGGAAGAAACCCTTCTTCTGGCGCATCTTCGGCCGATCATAGGCCGTGGCGGCGGCCATGGCGAGTTCCAGATAGGTCGGAAGCGGCTCGAATTCGGCCGCTTCCTCATTCTGGCTTGCGGAGAGCCTAGAGACCATTTCGCTTGACTCCGACCGCAATAATGCCCTTGAGGCGTCGCCGCCACACGGCAAGCCCGCTTGCCGCCGTCAGCGCCACGAGCAGCATGGTCAGCCCGCGGATGATCTGCTCGTCGGCGCGCGTCGCCGTCTGCGGCAGGTTCACGGTCGTGCTTTTTTGCGCGATCATGGTGGCCGCCTTAGCGGTCGGGGCTGCGGCCATCATGTTTGCGATCTCAGGCGATGCGGCGAGCTCCTGTGTTTCGGCCGCAGCCTGCTCCGGTCCGGCGTTTCCTGTCGGCGTAGCCGAGCCATGGTGCTCCGTGCCGCCAAGAGGGGCAGGGTTTTCGCCGAGGACCTTATCGAAATCCCAGCCATCCGGCAGGTTGAGCGGCAGCTTGGTTGAGCCGAGCGGCTGATCGACCGGGCGAGACGGGGTGACGTCGACGGCGACCAGGCTGGTGACGCGGGAGACGAGGTGATGGGCGAGCGCCACGGTCTCTATATCCTTGTCGAGCGCGGCCGGATCCTGACGCTCATAGGCGCGGGCCTCGAAATCGTCGATCTTGCGCCGCGCCCAGAGCTTGGAAATGCCGTTGCCGTTGGCGGCATTGGCGATATCCATCTCGACGCGCCAGGGTTGGTCRCCTGTCTTGCCGATGATCTGCAGCTTGCCGGCGGGCTTATCGTCAGGCAGTTGCGCGGTCAGCACGACAGGCTCGCCGCTGTAGAGGTCTGGCATCGGGTTCGGCGTGATATCCTCGGCTGCGATGCCTTCGAAGGTCGCGGTGATATCGGTCATGGCTGGGTTCTGCAGCTTGGCGAAAAGCTCGCCCATGCGGCTTGCCACCTGATCGGTCGAGCCGATCGCCGTGAAGGTGCCGCGGCCCATCTCGGCGGCCTTGGTCATGAAATAGGTGTTCGGCGCCGAGCCGATGCCGACGGTGAAGACGCGGGCATCGGCTCGGTTCGCGGTGATTTCCTCAAAAAGCTGCTGTTCGTTGCCGATCGCACCATCCGTCAGGAATACGACCTGGCGCAGCGCTCCGCTTGCGACCGGTCCCTGGTTACGCAGCGCAGCCTGCAAGGCAGGCAGCATTTCCGTGCCGCCGTCGGCAGTCAGGCCCCGGACATAGGCAATCGCCTTTTCGCGATTGTCAGGGGTGGCAGTGACGAGACCCTTGAAATAATCGGTCATCGTATCGTCGAAACGGATGACGTTGAAGCGGTCGTCGGGGTTCAGCTTGGAGATCGCAAGCGCCAGGCTCTGCTTTGCCTGCTCGATCGACGAGCCGGACATGGAGCCGGAATTGTCGATGACGAAGACCACCTCGCGTTTTGCCGGCGGCGCTGCCGTATCCGGGGCCATGGGCGGGGTGACGAAGGCGAGCAGATAGGTCTTACCATCAATCACTTCGCGAAAGAGGCCGGCACTCGGCATCTTACCGGGAGCGGCCTTCCAGGTGAGCTCGAAATCCTTGTCGGCCGGAACGGAGTCCGCCTTCAGACTGATCGTCCTCGCCTGGTCGCCGTCCTGGCTGATATCGACCGCGTGGAAGGAGGATTTGACGTCGCCAAGCGGGAAGCCGGCTTTCAGGTTGACTGTCAGCGCGACGGGATTGATCTTGGCGTTCTGACGCGGATCAAGCACGGGGGCTTCGATCTTGTCGCGGTTTTCCACCGGGTCACGCGGTGTGGCAAAACCAGCGCCGTTGTTGAACTCGACGGTCTGGACGATCGGCGCCGGATTGTAGCGCGGGGCGACGACCATCGGGAAGCGCAGCGAGAACTCGCCGCCCGACTGGTGGATCATCTGTTGATATTCGATCTGGACGACGATGGTTTCGCCGGGACCGATATTGGCGACCTGGTTGGTGAAAATGTTCGGCCGCTGCTGTTCGAGCAACGCCGTCTTCTTGCCCTCGGCCTTGGCCTGCTCGTAGATCTCGCGGGCTTCCTGGCGCGGCTTGATCTGGCCTTCGATGAAGCGTTCGCCGATCTGCATTTTCAGCGCGTCGACGGCGGAATTATCCGGCAGCGGGAAGACGTAGGTGCCTTCGACCCAACCCTGGCTCGGATTCTGGAAGTGCTGCGTCACCTTCACCCTGGCGATCGGGCCGGAGACATCGATGGCAACATCACTCTTCAGCCGCGGCGCTTCGACATAGAAGCCCGGCTCCTTCGACGGAAAGAGCAGCGAGCCGCTGTTGACGTCGTTCGGCCGGACAAGCGCTGCGAGCTGGACGGATGCCTGCGGCGTCTCGGCGGCGCGGGCGGCGGAGGCAAGCCCCAGCATCGCGGCGATGCAGGCGGCAAAGGCGGTGACGGCAACAAGGACTGAAACGGAAATTCGGCGCGCACGAATGCGCCCTATGGCAAACTCATCTTCCAGAAACATTGGCATACCCTCAATAACCAATTTCGGATGCCGGATGATGCGGCTTCGATCTCGGCGCGCTCGCGACCGAATTGCGGCGTGGCGCGGCATTTGTTGCGGCTTATTCGTGGCGATGGCCGAATTCGACGATGCCTCTGATTTCAGGGGATAAATCCGGATGACTTCAGAGATTGATTCAAGATCTGCGAATGGCCTTTCGACCGCGTGACGCAAGCCTCTCCCAAGGGCGCGGCATGCCGGGCGGGCGGCGCGGCGAACCGATCAATAAGAATCATGCCACCATGACGCCTTTCCGCTTGAAATGCCGTCATACATTGGACATAGAGCTAACCGCAGAACTCCGGTCCCGGCTTTCTGCCCGTTTCAACCATTAGGACCGTTATCATGGCTTTCCTTGCCGATGCTCTTTCCCGTGTGAAGCCTTCAGCCACCATCGCCGTCTCCCAGAAAGCGCGCGAGCTGAAAGCAAAAGGACGTGACGTCATTGGCCTCGGCGCAGGAGAGCCGGATTTCGATACGCCCGATAATATCAAGACGGCCGCCATCGACGCGATCAACCGCGGCGAAACGAAGTACACGCCGGTTTCCGGTATCCCGGAATTGCGCAAGGCGATCGCCGCCAAGTTCAAGCGCGAGAACGGCCTTGACTATTCCTGGGAGCAGACGATCGTCGGCACCGGCGGCAAGCAGATCCTTTTCAACGCCTTCATGGCAACGCTGAACCCCGGCGACGAAGTCGTCATCCCGGCGCCTTACTGGGTTTCCTATCCTGAGATGGTGGCGCTGTGCGGCGGCACGCCGGTTTTCGTTTCGGCCACCCAGGAGCATAACTTCAAGCTCCAGGCGGCCGATCTCGAAAAGGCGATCACGCCGAAGACCAAGTGGTTCATTTTCAACTCTCCGTCCAACCCGACGGGGGCGGCCTATACACAGGACGAGCTGAAGGCGCTGACGGATGTGCTGATGAAGAATCCGCAGGTCTGGGTGCTGACCGACGACATGTACGAGCACCTGACCTATGGCGACTTCAAGTTCGTCACGCCTGTGGAAGTCGAGCCTAAGCTCTACGACCGCACGTTGACGATGAACGGCGTCTCCAAGGCCTATGCGATGACCGGCTGGCGTATCGGCTATGCGGCCGGCCCGATCCAGCTCATCAAGGCCATGGACATGATCCAGGGGCAGCAGACCTCGGGTGCGACGTCAATCGCCCAGTGGGCGGCTGTCGAAGCGCTGAACGGCACGCAGGACTTCATCCCTGCGAACAAGAAGATCTTCGAAGGCCGTCGCGATCTCGTCGTTTCGATGCTGAATCAGGCCAAGGGGATCGTCTGCCCGGTGCCGGAAGGCGCCTTCTATGTCTATCCGTCCTGCGCCGGCCTGATCGGCAAGACGGCGCCGTCAGGCAAGGTCATCGCGACGGACGAGGATTTCGTCTCCGAACTGCTGGAATCCGAAGGCGTTGCCGTCGTTCATGGTTCGGCCTTCGGCCTCGGCCCGAACTTCCGCATCTCCTACGCGACTTCGGAAGAGTTGCTCGAGGAAGCCTGCCGCCGCATCCAGCGCTTCTGCGGCGCCTGCAAGTAAGCGGGTTTTCAAAAACACCGATCGAAGGCCTGCCGGCGACGGCGGGCCTTTTTGTTTGCTGCGACGTTGGACTGGCGCTGCGATTATCGCTCACATCCCGATTCAACGTGCTGCGGAGTTGATTCCGCTTTGCCTTGCAAGCCGTTGAAATCGGATTCAAAACGTGACGCAGAGTGACGGTCCGGCGGCTGATCTGCGGTTGCGGGTTGGCATCAAACCAACTAGATATCCGGCATCAAGTTGAAGTTGTCGCTTCGGGAGGCCGGGATTTTGCAGCAGAGTGCCGTGATCGTCTGTTCAGATGTCAACATGCTGCCTGCCGCCTGCTGCACCCTGCTTTCCGTCAAGCGCAATCTGTTAGGTCCTGCCGTAGAGTTCCTGCTTCTCGGCATCGACCTCAAGCCGAACGAGATCGCCGATGTGGAAAATTTCGCGCGGMTGCATGACATGGCGATCAGGGTGCTGCCCTACAATACGCCGGATACGGCGCTGCAGGCGCGGGGCCGCTGGTCGGGTGCGACATTGGCGCGACTCTACATGGATCTGCATATACCCGATCATATCGAGCGCCTGCTCTATCTCGACGCCGATGTGCTGGCGGTTTCGCCGGTCGACGAACTCTTCACGAGAAATCTTCAAGGCAAAGCCCTTGCTGCGGTCGACGATTATGTCATGGCCTTTCCTGAGAAGGCCGGTGCGCGACAGCGGAAGATCGGCATGCGTGAGGATGGCCGCTACTTCAATGCCGGCGTGCTGCTGTTCGACTGGTCGGCCTGCCGGGAGAGGGAGCTTTTTGCCAGGACACGGGAGATCTTCGAGGAGCGGTCGCATCTTTTCGAGAATAACGACCAGGATGCGCTGAATGTCACTTTCGACGGCGACTGGCTGGTGCTCGATCCGCGCTGGAACACGCAGACGGGCTTGCTGCCCTTCGTCGGCCGGCCGGCGATCCTTCATTTTACCGGCCGGAAAAAGCCGTGGCAGGCCACCGTGCCCTGGGTGCACCGGCGGATGGCCAAGCACTATATCGAGGATCTCGGCAATACACCGTGGGCCTCTTTCTGCAGGCAGCCGTCGATGGCGGGCCGGGTTGCGGGTTTCCTCTCGCATTTGGGGAAGCGCCTCGGCGGGCTGACGCGGGTGGCACGAACGCGCGCCTATTTCAGCAACAACTAGTAAGGCGGGCAGAGCGCATCGTCCTTGGAAAGTGCATGTGAGGCGATATGGAAGCAATCCCCAGCGATAACAAGGCTACGACCGCTCCGGATGGCGGCTTCAATTTCTTGACGCCGGAAGCGTGGAAGGCGCTATTGTCGGGCTATTCCCATGTCGTGCTGGTAGCAAACAGCGAGGCGGTCGATCTCGAACGGCTGCGGAGCGAATTGCCGGAGACGGCGCTCTACGTCTTCTTCAACAAGGTCTATAAGGTGCTCGACGAACCCTTCGTCGGCCATTCCATGCTGGTTGCCCGCAGCGACGTGATGGGCGCCCATATCGTCCATCGGCGCGAAGCGGCGGATGTCTTGCGCTTCTTTGGCGGCGACGATTTCCTCGGCGTCGTCAACATCCGGGTCTCCGCCGAGGAAAATCTCAGCGAAAAGAGCTGCTTCGAAGGCGCTAAGGCCCGTCACCTTGATCTGACACAAATGCTCGCCGATCTCTATCCGATCGGCAAGATCGCGACGAGCGGCTTTGCGGTAGCGCTGTGGCTCGGCGATCTGCAGCTGCCGGGCAAGATCCTGCTTGCCGGCTTTTCGGCGAAGCGGAGCGAGAAGTGGAAGGTGTTCGACGTGCACGACTGGACGTTCGAGCAGATCTTCCTGCGTCTCTTTGCGCGCATGGGGTCGATCTCGATGGTGGGCGGCGTCAATGCCAGCCCCTATTCGGCGCTCGCCAAACGGTTTCCTGAGGTGCCGCCGATCGAGATCGCGATGACTGCGGCTGAGGTCTTGTCGGAGCGGCTCGACAATACGAACAGCCAGATCGACAGGCTGATGTCAGTCACTAAATTCATCCGCGCCGTCGACAATTTCTTTCGGCGGTTCAAACCGAAAACCCGCAAGCAGCGTTTTCTCGAAAAGTCGCAGGGATGACTGTCGCAGGCCTTTGCTAACAGGCGTGGGTGGCCAAAAACGCTGTTTCCGATACCAATCAATTCATCTCTCTATACTGGCGATCGAGGTGGGCAATGGAACAACAGAACGTCCGAATTTTCGTGGGATTCGATCCCAAGGAAGTGGTTGCCTACCACGTTCTCGTGCAGAGCATCATCGAGAAGTCGTCGATCCCGGTCGAGTTCTCGCCCATTGCGCTCTCCAATCTTGGCGGGATTTTCACCCGCCAGCGCAACGCGCTGCAATCCACGGAGTTCTCCTTCTCGCGTTTCCTGACTCCCTATCTGAGCGGTTACGGGGGCTGGAGCATCTTCATGGATTGCGACATGCTGATGCGTGCCGATATCGCCGAGCTTTGGGCATTGCGCGACTGGCGTTACGCCGTCATGTGCGTCAAACACGATTACCAGCCGAAGATCGACACCAAGTTCCTCGGCCAGGCGCAGACCAAGTACGAAAAGAAGAACTGGTCGAGCTTCATCCTCTTCAACAATGACGAATGCCGCGCACTGACGCCCAACTACGTCAATACCGCGACCGGGCTGCAACTGCATCAGTTCAAATGGCTGGAGAATGAAGACCTCATAGGCGAATTGCCGGTGACGTGGAATTACCTCGTCAATGAATACGACTACCGCGAAGACGCCAAGAACGTCCATTTCACCGATGGCGGGCCGTATTTCGAGGAATACAAGAACGACGATTACGCCGAGGAATGGTTCGCAGCCCGCGAACGCCTGCTCTTCGCCCAACAGCCCGCCTAAACAGCTTGTTCTTTCCCTTTCTCCGCGGGGGCGGGAGCCTTCAAAGCCCCAGCGCGGTCAGCATGACGAAGGTGGCGAAGAGGATGAAATGCGTCATGCCCTCGATAGCGTTGGTCTCGCCGTCGTTGAGGTTGATCGCGGCCGCAATCAGCGTGATCGCGACCATCACCGTCTGTACCGGGGTCATCGCCATCATGAAGGGCTGGCCGGTATAGAGCGCGATCGCTTCCATGACGGGCACGGTCAGGATGACCGTCGACAGCGAGGCGCCCATGGCGATGTTGACCGTCGCCTGCATGCGGTTCCTGAGTGCCGCCCTCAACGCGGTCAGGATCTCGGGTGCGGCCGAAATCGCCGCGACGACCACGGCGGTCACCGCGATCGGCGCGCCGCTGTCGCGCAGGCCTTCGGTCATGAAGGCCGCCATGAACTCCGCCAGCAGGCCGATGATGACGACGCCGACGAGAATGGTGGCGATCGAAATCGCGGCCGACTCGTCGGGGCCATGCTCGTCCGGACTTTCCTTCTTTCGTTCGGAGCGCGGATAGCTGTAGCTGAAGAAATAGCTGTGCTGGCCAACCTGCATGCGCAGGAAGAGGCCGTAAAGCGCGATCATCGCGACGATGGTGAAGGCGGAATAATAGTGCCATTTGTCGCTGGGCACGAATTCCGGCACGATCATCGAGATGCCCATGGCGGTGAGGATCATCACGCCGTAGGTCTTGCCGGAATTGTCGTTATAGGGCTGTTCGCCGTGCTTGAGGCCGCCGAGCAGGGCGGCCAGGCCGAGAATGCCGTTGATATCGAGCATCAGGGCCGAATAGATCGTGTCGCGTACCAGCGTCGGCGAGCTCTCGCCGCTCATCATGATGGCGAGGATGATAACTTCGACGGCAACAGCCGAGAGCGTCAGGATCATCGTGCCGTAGGGATCGCCGACCTTGACGGCGAGCAGCTCGGCATGATGGGCAACACGGATCGAGGCGAGCACGATGGTGCCGACCAGGGCAGCAGCGGCAATCAGCGCGACGCCTCGCCCCATCTCGATCACTGCGTGTTCCAAGAGATAGGCAATCGCCGCAACGACAAGTGCGGCGACCAGAAACTTTTCCTCTTTAAAGCGTGACGCGATCCCCAAGCCTCTGCTCCGGTTCAGATTCATGCATTTTATCTAAGTCACTGATTTCGCCTATCAAGTAAGCCCCGGTCGAGTGCCATTTGCAGTCTTCGGCGTTTAATGGAATACTGAACGTCATCGGGGCCGGAAAGCAGATCGCGGCGTCCTCGAATTCTCGTCAAGCGGCCGCGATGATCCGGATCCTGTCCGGAAGCGTGCGAATGCGCAACAAGAAGATGAGGAGACGGATGCATGATCAAGGTGGTCTACGAAGTCGTGCCGCATGACGGCGGCTGGGCCTACAGGCTGGGAGGTGTCTATTCCGAGGCATTCCCGACCCATGCCGAGGCGCTCGAAGCTGCACGCATCGTCGCGGCCGAACAGCAGGTCGGCGGCGATTCCGCCGAGATCAGTTGGCAGGACGAGAACGGCAAGTGGCATGAGGAATATGCCGAGGGCGGCGACCGGCCGGAAACCGAGGTGGTGGACGGCCAGTGGAAGGATCGCACGGCCGAGGCCTCGCAAGGCATCGGAAACTAACCATCTCCCGCCAATGCCCGCGCGACGATCGCATCGACGAATTCGCGCTTATGCGCAGTATAGCCGTCGCCGTCCATCCGGAATTCGGCTGCCAGCCTGCGTTTGAGTGCGGCATAATCGGCCGCCGCCAGTGGATGCGCGATGAGGTAATCCCGGAAAGCCAGCCTGTTTCGATGCGTGCCGTTGCCTGTCGGGCAAAGGTAGACCCGTTCCGCCGGCACCGAACCTCTCGATAGAAGAGCCCAGACATCGTCGTCATAGCGGTTGCCGCGCGGCTCGTAGCCTTCGGCCAGAAGCACCCGTGTGGCGTCCTCGATATGCCCGGGGCCGGGAAGAACGATGTCGATATCGAYGAGCGGCTTGGCGATCATGCCCGGTATGGACGTGCTGCCGATGTGATCGATGAACAACACCTGCGGCAGCAAAGCCAGAAGCCTGCCGCGGATGCGCTGGAAGGCTTGTGGCCATTGCGGATCGCAGGGCACGAGTTCAACCGCATGGTGCTTTGTCATTTGCATCCCGCTGGGGTGCACGTCCGATAAGACGCGTTAAGGAGGCTCTATCGCTTCGAAATTTGCGCATGATTCTTTGCGAAAATCGATTCTGATTATTGCGATTATGCGCTGGTCGAATATCGGAGATAGTCCTGAAGCCCCTTGACCAATACGTCAAAGGTAGCGCGGCAGCGCGGCGAAGACTTCAGGCTCTCATGCATCGCCACCCACGTGCCGAGCGGTAGGCTGAAGGCATCAGGCAGGATGTGAACAAGGTCGGGATTTTCACGCGCGAGCCCTCTCTGGCAGATGCCGATGCCGACGCCGGCGCGGATTGCGGAAAGCTGGGCAAGATTGCTGTCGGTCCTGTAGGAGAACTCGATGCCGGGCACCGCATAGCGTTTCATCACCATGCGGACATAGGCCGTCTGGCGGTCGAAGCCGATAAGCCGGTGGTTTGCGAGGTCAGCCAGGGTTTGCGGTATGCCGTATCGTTCGAGATAACGGCGATGGGCGTGAAAGCCGAGCGGGATATCGCCGATGCGGCGCACGACGAGTGCAGCCTGCTGCGGCTCCGCCATGCGCACGGCGATATCGGCCTCGCGGTTCACCAGGTCCTCGATCGTATCGGATGCGGAGAGCTCGATCTGCAGTTCGGGATAGGTTTCCTGCAGCGGTCCGAGAATCCCGGGCAGCACTTCGACGGCGATGACCTCGCTGGCGCTGATTCTGACCGTTCCAGCCACGCGCTCGCGCTGCCCGGATGCGGTGCGTAAAAGGGCGGCCGTGGTTGCCGCCAGCGTCTCGGCGTAAGGCTTCAGCGCCAGTGCGGCGTCCGTTGGCAGCAGCCCATTCGGTGAGCGGGTGAAGAGTTCGGCGCCGATCGCCAGTTCCAGTGCGTCGACATGGCGGCCTATGGTCGGCTGGGTCAGCCCCAGTTCGCGGGCGGCGGCCGACAGCGATCCCTGTCGGAGCACGGTCAGGAAACTGCGGTAGAAATCCCAGCTGGGTTCAGAGTTCATATATTTTCGTATAGCAGATGCATTTCTTTCGTCAATTTCGTTTATATCCCTCTGATGGCATGATCCTCTCGATTCCATCGAAGGAGATGATTGTCATGAACAGCGAAATGAAGACAACGGCCCTCATTCTCGGCGCCACCGGCGGTATCGGCGGCGCGGTGGCCCGCAAGCTGCTTGCGCGCGGCTGGCGCATCCGGGCGCTCAATCGTGATGCCGCCAAGGTGTCGAGGAACGAGCCAGCCTTCGACTGGGTGCAGGGCGATGCGATGAATGCCGGCGACGTCCTGAAGGCGGCTGAAGGCGTCGGCCTGATCGTCCATGCCGTCAACCCACCTGGCTACCGCGACTGGGAAACGCTTGTGCTGCCGATGCTCGACAATACCATCGCCGCTGCTCGCGCCGTCGGCGCGCGAATCGTGCTGCCGGGCAATGTTTATAATTTTGGTCCCGATGCCCTGCCGACGCCGACGGAAGAAAGCCCGCAGCATCCGGTGACGAAGAAGGGGGCGATCCGCGTCGAAATGGAGAAGCGGCTGAAGGCGGCCTCGCAGTCCGGTGCCGGCGCCATCATCGTCAGGGCAGGGGATTTCTTCGGTCCAGGCACCACGGCCAACAGCTGGTTTTCGTCCGGTCTCGTGACGCCAGGCAAGCCGGTCGGCACGATCAGGAACCCGGCACGGCGCGGCATCGGCCATCAATGGGCCTACCTGCCCGACATGGCGGAAACCATTGCCCAGCTCGTCGATCGGGCCGATCGGCTGCCGGCCTTCGCCGTCTATCATATGGAGGGCTTCTGGGATGCGGACGGCATGCAGATGGCCGAAGCGATCAAGCGCGTCGTCGGCGGTAAGGCGAAGATCGGCAACTTTCCCTGGTGGATCGTGCCGCTGGCGGCGCTCTTCGTTCCTGTGATGCGGGAGATCAAGGAGATGCGCTATCTCTGGAAGGTGCCGGTGCGGATGCGGAACACCAGGCTTACGGCCGAACTCGGCGGGGAACCGCAGACGCCGATCGACGAGGCGGTCAGGGCTTCGCTCGTGGCGCTTGGCTGCCTGCCCGAACCGCGTCGTGACACGGCGGCTGCCTTTGTCGGGCACCCGTCGCAGAACGCGGGTTAGCTCTCGAGTTCGGCCAGCGCGATCCGGGCGACCGTCATGGCCGTTTCTGCCTGCTGAATATTCGGATCACCGAGGAACCAGGCGGCGGAAAGACCGGAATAGGCGGCGATCCATTGCAGCAGTCGCTTCGCCTCCGCTGAAACGATGGCGAGTTGGCGGCGGAAACGGGCGGGATCGGTGATCGTTGGCAGTTCTTCGTTGGCGAAGATATTGGCGAAATCGAAGCCGCGCTCGCCGTACAGCCGCTTCGGATCGATCGCCAGCCAGCCGCGCGCCTGGAAATCGAGAATGTTGCCGTGATGGATGTCGCCGTGGAGGATGGTGACATCACGCTGATCGRCAAGGAGGACGTTGGCGATCGCCGAGCAATCGGCAAGCGTGCTGCCATGCTTGCCTGCTGCCGGCTCCAGATCGCGAAACCAGCGGGTGAGGGGCACGGGATCGGGAAGCGGTTTTTCGCGCGGCGCATGCAGCCGTGCCGCCGTCCCGCAGAGGATGCGGCTTGCCTCATCGTCCTCGCCGTTCATCGCCATGGCAAGCAGCGAGCGTTTTCCCGTCGCCCGTTCCAGCAGCACGGCGTCGCCCTCATGGGCGTAGACATAGGCTGCGCCGTCACCGTCCCACCACTGCATCAGAAGCGCGCCGTATCGTTCGTCGATATCTGCCGCCACTTTCAGCATGGCGGGCCTGTCCCGCCAGAGGACCGGCAGCAGGCGGCTGGAATGGGTAATGATGGGCTCGCCGTCAGCAATCAGCGACCAGCGATCAAGATGGGAACTAAACATGGTGCAAGTTACCGAGACGTCGTGAAAATGGAAATCCCGCCTCTCGGCGGGATTCGCGTTTGCGTGTGAAAGGTTCAAGCGACCTTTTCGAGGATGGGATAGTCGATATAGCCCTTGCCGGTGCCGCCGTAGAAGGTCGACTGGTCGGGCGTGTTGAGCGGCAGGTTGTGTTCAAGGCGCTCGACGAGATCGGGATTGGCGATGAAGGGCTTGCCGAAGGCGACGAGATCGGCGCGGCCGCTTTCGACGGCGTCGATCGCCAGATCGCGATCGTAGCCGTTGTTGACCATCCAGTCGGCTTTGCCGCCGGCCTTTTCATAAGTCTGGCGCAGTGCCTTGTAATCGAAGGAGGGATTGTCGCCCTGCTTGTRGTCGCGCTCGCCGCCGGTTTGGCCTTCGATGACATGGATATAGGCGAGGTCGTATTTGGCCAGTCCTTCGACGACATGGGTGAAGGTCACCTGCGGATTGGAATCGTAGCTTTCGCCGGACGGCGTCACCGGCGAGATGCGGATCGCCGTGCGGCCGGCGCCGATTTCCTTGACCACGGCATCGACGACTTCGAAGGTCAGGCGGGTGCGGTTTTCGATCGAGCCACCATATTGGTCGGTGCGGTCGTTGATGCCGTCGCGGATGAACTGGTCGAGCAGGTAGCCGTTGGCGCCGTGGATCTCGACACCGTCGAAGCCAGCGTCGATCGCCGCCCGGGCAGCCTTGCGGTAATCCTCGATGATGCCGGGGATTTCGGCTGTTTCGAGCGCGCGCGGCTCGGAGGTGTCGGCAAAGCTGCCGGTGCTGTCGGCATTGACCAGATAGGTCTTGGCCTTGGCGACGCGATTGGTCGAAGAAACCGGCTTGCCATCGTTCGGCTGCAGCGTCGTGTGCGAGATGCGGCCGACATGCCACATCTGGACGACGATCTTGCCGCCGGCCGAGTGAACGGCGTCGGTGACGCGCTTCCAACCGTCGAGAGCCTCTTTGCTGTAGAGACCAGGCACGTTGGCATAACCCTGGCCCTGATGGGTGATCGCGGTTGCTTCGGTGATAATCAGGCCTGATGTGGCGCGCTGGCGGTAGTATTCGACGTTGAGGTCGTTGGGGATTGCGCCCGGCGAACGGTTGCGGGTGAGTGGCGCCATGACGATGCGGTTCTTGACTGATATGTCGCCGACTTTCGTGGGTTCGAAAAGCTTGGCCATGATGGTCCTTTCTTTTGCGGGAGGATCACTCGGCAGGGGCGAGGGCGGCCCGGCCCCTGGCGGAGAGATAGGTGAGCGCCGTCGCGCCGAGGCCGATCAGGGCCATCAAGGCTGCAGCGAGCGGAACGCGGGTGAGATCGAAGCCGGCGTCGATGACCAGGCCGCCCACCCAGGCGCCGAGCGCATTGCCGGTGTTGAAGGCGCCGATATTGATTGTCGAAACCAGGTTCGGGGCGTCCTTCCCGAAGCCGACGACGCCGACCTGAAGTGCCGGCACGGCGGCGAAGCTTGCCATCGCCCAGAGGAAAAGGGTGATTTCAGCCGGGATGAAGAAGCGGCTCGTATAGCTGAAGGCGATCGAGGTGATGGCGATCGCGGCAAAGACGCCGGCAAGCGTCGCGCCGAGGCGCCAGTCGGCAAGTTTGCCGCCGACGAGGTTGCCGATGGTCAGTCCGAGGCCGATCAGGAACAGCGTCCAGGTGACGCCTTCCGGTGACACGCCGGTGACGTCGCGCAGCAACGGCGCGATATAGGTGAAGAGGGCGAACATCGAGGCGGCGAAGAAGACAGTGGTGGAGAGCGCCAGCCACAGGCCGCCGTTCCTGAGGGCTGCGATCTCGCGCAGGATGCTGCCGTTTTCCTGCTGCTTATCCCTGGGCAGGATGGCGATCAGGCCTGATATGGTGACGATGCCGATGACGGTGACGACGCCGAAGGTGGCGCGCCAGCCATAGGCCTGGCCGATCGCGGTGCCAAGCGGCACGCCGAGAACATTGGCGAGCGTCAGGCCGGTGAACATCAGCGCGACGGCGCGGGCCCTGCGGTCTTCGGCGACGAGGCCGGCGGCAACCACCGAGCCGATGCCGAAGAAGGCGCCGTGGCAGAGTGCCGTCACAACACGGGCGATCATCAGCACCCAATAGTCGCTCGCCAGAGCGCAAAGCAAATTGCCTGCGATGAAGAAGGCCATCAGCGCAATCAGGGCGGTACGGCGCTTCAGCTTCGCGGTCAAAACGGCCATCACAGGGGCACCGATCGCGACCGCCAGGGCATAACCGGTGACCAGCCATCCGGCCTGCGGGATGGTCACAGAGAGATCGGTGGCGACCTCCGGCAACAGACCCATGATGACGAATTCGGTGGTGCCTATCGCAAACGAGCTCAAGGCGAGAACGAGGAGGGCGAGGGGCATTCTAAAGATCCTGCGTCAGTTGCTTGAGGAAGGCGGCGATCGTTTCTTCGTTGCGTTTGTAAAAGATCCACTGGCCGACGCGTTTGGTGGTGACGAGGTCGGCGCGATGCAGCGTGCCGAGATGGGCCGAGACCGTCGACTGCGATAGGCCGCAGCGCTCGAACTGGCTGGCGCAAACGCCCATTTCGAAAGGATGCTCCTGCGAGGGGAAATGTTCCTCGGGGTTTTTCAGCCAGCTCAGAATGTCCATCCGGGTGGGATGGGCGAGCGCCTTGATAATTTCGTCTTTGTCCATCGTTGTTCGCCGAACTATAAATCGTGTTTAATCGATATATTGATCGTCAGACTTCGATATGCAAATCACGGAGGCGTGAGGCAATGGTTTTTAGTGAATGCGCAAATTTTGGGCAAAAAAAGAGGGCCACCGGAAAACCAGGGCCCTTATAATTGTGAAGGTCAAAAACCTCCAGAGGGGAACAGCTAATGCGGTGGTACTGGGAGAGAAACCACAAGATGCATCAGCTGAGAGAGATATGGTGCTTCCTTGAGCAGGTTTCAATGCTTTTTTGTGCATGCCTGCTATGCGTCGCACAATTTTTTTGCGGTGCGGCATTTATCAAGGAAGCAAAGACAAAAAAAGAGGGCCACTGGAAAACCAGGGCCCTTATAAGTGTGAAGGTCAAAAACCTCCAGAGGGGAACAGCTAATGCGGTGGAACTGGGAGGAAAAGCCACCATGTGCATCAGCTATGTGCGATATGGTGGTTTATTGGGCAAACCGCAACCCTCATTTGTGCATGCCAGTCATGCACGTTCTGCATAGTCGGCAATTTATCAATAAAACCGGGCTTAAAAGTTCCAGTTTCTCGCCTTGCTGACGATAAAATCGCGGAAGGCCTTCAGCTTAGCGGCGTTCTTGATCTCGTCGGGATAGCAGAAATAGGTGTCGAAGGAGGGGACGTCGGCATTGATCGCCAGCTGAATCAGGCCGGGGTCGCGGCCGACGATGTAATCCGGCAGGCAGGCGACGCCGATTCCGAGCAGGGCGGCGCGCTTGATCGAGGTCTGGCTGTTGATCTGCAGATGCGGGATGCGCTTGTTGTCGGAGGAGCGGCCGGCGACCTCAAGCCAATTGACATCGAGCAGGTAACTCGGCGCCGGCTCGCCAAAGGTGATGATGCGGTGATTGTCGAGGTCCTCGACCTTCTGCGGCTCGCCGTGGCGGTTGATGTAGGACGGGGCCGCATAGACGTGCATGTGCACGGTGAAGAGCTTGCGCTGGATGAGGTCGGATTGCTGCGGCTGGCGCAGGCGGATCGCGCAGTCGGCATGACGCATGTTCACATCCACTTCCTCATTGTCGAGGATCAGCTGGATCTGCACATCGGGATAAAGCTGCAGGAATTCCTGGATCTTGTCGGTCAGCCAGCCCTGGCCGAGACCGACCGTCGTCGTGACGCGCAACTTGCCGGATGGCGTCTCGGTCGTCTCGGTGAGCTGCATCTTCACGGTTTCGAGCTTCAGCAGCACATCATGGGCGGTGCGGTAAAGCAGCTCGCCCTGTTCCGTCAGAATCAGGCCGCGTGCGTGGCGGTGAAACAGCTTGGTGCCGACATCCTGCTCCAGCGCGCTCACTTGGCGGCTGATGGCGGATTGGGACAGATGCAGTTTATCCGCCGCATGCGTGAACGAACCCGCCTCGGCAGCTGCGTGAAAAATACGCAGCTTGTCCCAATCCAATGGCATTCCCCCACCCCTCATGCCGATCTTACTCCGCGGCCACGGCGACGGGCATGTGGCCCGTCAAGTATCGCTCGGCTTCAAGTGCAGCCATGCACCCCAAGCCGGCGGCAGTGATCGCCTGGCGGAACGTGTCATCCGTCACGTCGCCCGCGGCATAGACCCCGTCCAGGCTGGTCGCGGTCGAATCCGGCGCGGTCCAGAGATAACCATTGTCCTTCAGCTTCAGCTTGTCCTTGAAGAGTTCGGTTGCCGGCGCATGGCCGATCGCGACGAAGACGCCATCGATCACCATGTCGGTGATCGTGCCCGTGCGGGTGTCGCGCAGGCGCGCGCCGGAAACGGATTGCGGCATCGGCGGCTTGGCCGGGGTGCCGGTAATCTCGGCCACTTCGGTATTCCACAGCACCTTGACATTGTCCTTGGAGAACAGGCGTTCCTGCAGGATCTTCTCGGCTCGGAAGAAGTCGCGGCGGTGCACTAATGTCACCGACTTGGCGATGTTGGAGAGATAGAGCGCCTCCTCGACGGCGCTGTTGCCGCCGCCAACCACGATCACATCCTTGTTGCGATAGAAGAAACCGTCGCAAGTGGCGCAGGCCGAAACGCCGAAGCCCTGGAAATGCTGCTCGCTCTCGATGCCGAGCCACTTGGCCTTGGCGCCGGTGGCGATGATCAGCGTATCGGCGGTCCAGACCTGGCCGCTGTCGGTGCGGGCGACGAAAGGACGCTGATTCATGTCGACTTCGGTCACGAGGTCGTTGACGATCTCGGCGCCGACATGTTTTGCCTGCTGCAGCATCTGTTCCATCAGCCAGGGACCCTGGATCGGATCGGCAAAGCCCGGATAGTTCTCGACATCAGTGGTGATCATCAGCTGGCCGCCCTGTTCGAGACCGGCGATCAAAACCGGTTTCAGCATGGCGCGCGCGGCATAGACCGCGGCAGTATAGCCTGCGGGTCCGGAACCGATGATGAGCACCTTGGTGTGGCGGGCGGGCATGTCATTTCCTTTCGACTGGCAGGAGGGCGGCGGCTAAGTGGCGATTGCGGCCGTTTCGCGGTCCATGCGCCATTTATGAACGTCCAATGCTTTTATTCAAGGGCAGCCTTGCGTTACCAACAAGGCAGATCGCCCGGATATGCAAGAATCCGTCATCGGGGTGAAACTTTCTTGCGTATTCCGCGGCTTTATATAGAAGCTCCCCGCGGAGAATTAAAGAAAGGCAATGATGTGGGGCGTGCGGAACTCGACGTCATCGATATAAAGATCCTCCGGGAGCTGCAGGCCGATGGCCGCATGACCAATGTGGAGCTTGCCGATCGCGTCGGCATCTCGGCGCCGCCTTGCCTGCGCCGTGTGCGCAAGCTCGAGGAAGCCGGCATTATCGAGGGCTACCACGCGATGCTGAACAGCCCGAAGCTCGGCTTCGACCTCGTTGCTTTCTGCATGGTTGGCCTCAAGCACCAGTCGGAAGGCAATCTCAAGGCGTTTGCCGCCGCCACCGCCGAATGGCCGCTGGTGCGCCAGGCCTGGATGGTCTCCGGCGACAGCGATTTCCTGCTGCATTGCGTGGCGGAGAACCTCACCCGCTTTCAGGATTTTGTCATCGAGGTGCTGACGGCGAACGAACATGTCGATACCGTGCGCACCATGCTGACGATCCGGCAGGTGAAGAAGCTCGGACTGGTGGAAGTCTAAGCCGACCTCGGCAGATCAAACGTTGTCGCCAACTACTTGCGCGAGATATAGCCGCCCCGATTGATGCCGTGGCGCTGGAGTTTGTCATAAAACGTCTTTCTCGGAATGCCGAGCGCCTCGATGGTGCGGCGGACGTCGCCGTCATTGGCCGACAGTGCGTCACGGATGATCTCCGCTTCGTAGCGCTCCAGCCGTTCGGGAAGTGTCTCGCCTGTCGGCTGCGGAGAGACAGCCGCCGTTGCCCCACCTTCCACGCCAAGCACGACTCTTTCGGCATAATGCGAGAGCTCGCGGACATTGCCCGGCCATGCGTGCGAGGCAAGATGCCGGCGGACATCGGGTGAAAGCGGCGGCGCATCACGGCGGAAGCGCTCCGCGGCGCGAGCGGCGAAATGGGAAAACAGCAGCGGAATATCGTCGCGGCGTTCCCTCAGCGGCGGAATGGAGATCGTCACGACATTCAGCCTGTAATAGAGATCCTCGCGAAAATCCCCGCGCACCGAGGGATCTCCGAGGTCGATCTTGGCTGCCGCGACGACGCGAAGATCGACCGGACGCACCTCGTTGGTGCCGAGCGGCGTGATCTCCCGCATTTCCAGCACTCTTAGCATCTTGACCTGCGTGGCGGCCGGCATGCTTTCGATCTCGTCGAGGAAAAGCGTGCCGCCGCTTGCATGTTCGATGCGGCCCGTGCGGCGCTTCTGGGCGCCGGTAAAGGCGCCGGCTTCGTGGCCGAACAGCTCGCTTTCGATGACGGTTTCGGGCAGGGCGCCACAGTTCAGCGCCACGAAATTGCCCTTCCGGCGGTGGCTCCATTGATGCAGGATCTGGGCAACCACTTCCTTGCCGCTGCCCGTTTCGCCGGCGACGAGCACGTCCACATCGGTATCGGCGATGTGCCGAAGGATGTTTCTGAGGTTTTCCATGACAGGCGTCTGGCCGATCAGCGGCAAATTCTCCTGCGCATCCTCGGCTGCTTTCCGCAGCATGCGGTTTTCCAGAACAAGCCGCCGCTTCTCGCTTGCGCGACGCACGCTCTGCACGAGCCGATCGGCTGCGAAGGGCTTGGCGATAAAATCATAGGCGCCGTCCTGGATCGCCTGAACGGCCATGGGAATATCGCCGTGGCCGGTCATCAGGATCACCGGCAGGTCGGCATCCATGCCTTGCAGCGTGGCGAAGAGTTGCAGTCCGTCGATCTCCGGCATGCGGATATCGGTGACGATGGGGCCGGCAAAGTCCGCCGGCAGGTCTGCCAGCGCGGCTTTCGCACCATCATAGGCGGAAACGGAAAATCCGGCGAGTTCGAGCGTCTGCGCGGTGGCGCGACGCAGATCCCTGTCGTCGTCGATCAGCGCAACGGGCATCAGTGTGTCCATGACCTCAAGCCTTCCTCAACTGAACGGTGAACCGAGTTCCGCCGCCATCGCTTGCAACCTCCATCCGGCCGCCGTAATCGCCGACGATATCCTTGGAGATCACCAGGCCAAGGCCGAGACCGCTTTCCTTCGAGGTATTGAATGGCGTGAACAAGCCTTTGCGGATCTCCGGCGGGATGCCGGGGCCGTTATCGGCGACCGTCACCGTTACCATCCCTGCATCAGTGGACGTCGTGACCTCGACGCGACCCTCTCCGGCCTTCGGCGCCACCGCCTCCAGGGCGTTTTGAAGCAGGTTGATGAGCACCTGCTCGAGACGAATCCGGTTTCCCATCACTTGCAGGTCAGGGGGCGGCAGGTCGATGTCGAGCGTATCCATCCGCCCGGCAAAGCGGCTGCGCAACAGCATCACCGCACCCTCGATGACGTCTTTCAATCCGGTTGGTTCGGCGCTGCCGCGGCCCTTGCGGGCAAAGGTCTTCAGCTCCTCGGTGATCGAGCCTATGCGCTCCGTCAGCGCCGCAATGCTTTCGAGATTTTCGCCGGCAGGCGCCGTCTGGCCGCGATCGAGGAAGGTGCGGGCGTTATCCGCATAGGCACGAATGGTCGCCACCGGCTGGTTGATCTCATGGGCGACGCCGGCGGCCACCTGACCCAGGATGGCCAACCGGTTGGCCTGCACCAGATCCTGTTGCACCGCCTGCAGCTTCTGCTCCGTACTCTTGTGGCCGATGATTTCAGCCTGCAGCCGGTCCCGCGCCTGGCTGAGATCCAGCGTCCGCTCGACTACCCGCCGTTCCAGTTCCTCCCGCGCCTGCTGTTCGCTGGAGATCCGCAGGGTGATCACATGGCGGCGGCGCAACAGGAAGGCTGCTCCGGCCAGCAGCGGCAGGAGTATCAGCAATGCCAGCATCCGGGCCTCGCGAATCCCGGCATCGACGGACGGCCCCAGCGCCACGAGATGCTGCAAATGCCATCCGGTCGCCGGCACCGACGTTGCGACATCGAGAAACCTGGTTTTCCCGGCATCGCCCGGCATGACGATCTCGACGACATCGAGCCCGTCACCGAGATTTCGGACCATGTCGAGGGGCAAGGGTTGAAGCGGCGCATCGCCGAATTGAAGGCTTTCGCGGATCGGCGTCAGCCGGTCTTCGGCGATCCGGCCGATCGTCATGAACCGCCATGATGGAAGACTGGTGATGAGGACAATCCCGCGCTCGTCAACGACGTAGGACGGGGTGCCCGAGGCGTTCCAATCTGCCTCGACGTCGTCGAATTCGACCTTGACGACAACGACGCCCAGCAGGCCATGGCTGCCCGAAATCCGCTGGGAGATATAGAGACCCGGTTTCTTGCTGACCGTGCCGAGCGCGAAGTGCTCGGCCTGTCCTCGTTCGGCCGCCCCCTGAAAATACTCCCGGAAGCGGTAGTCATTGCCGACGAAGCTCGTCGGTTCGCGCCAGTTGCTGGCCGAAACCGCGATGCCGTCCTTGTCGATGACATAGATGACGGCAGCCTTCGTGCCCGCCGCCAGCATTTCAAGCTTCTGACTGAGCTGCTTGAACGTGCCGGCATCGTTTCCCGCCAGTGCCGCGGCGAGCGCGGTATCCTGCGACAGCACGAAGGGAAGCGCCCGGTATTTTTCGAGAACCGTGCGCAGCAAAGCCGCATTCAGCCTCGCATCCATGCGGGCCTGTTCCTCGAGGGCAGCCTCCGCCCGGTGCCGGCCGATCTCGCCGCTTACCCACAGGCTGACCACGACGGCGACAAGGGCGAGCACAGCATAGGCCCACCACATCCGGCGGATGCGGTGCTGCAAGGGCAGGGAAGGCCACAATTTCTGCGACACGGACATAACAGATTTGTGCATTTTTCTGCACGAAGCGCAAATGGATTTGTGCGGATTTCCGCATTGCTTAATTAGCCCTCAGCAGTCTCCGCAAATTTTTTTGTAATAAAATCAAATGTTTGTCTCGGGGCGCGAAACTGGCACGGCGATTGCGAAAGGATATGCCAACAACGGCTGAGCTGTTGGACTTGAAGCGAACGGCTCGGGAGGCCGGAGTTCGTTCCGGACGAGCCATTAGGAGGACATCATGATCGCAGCACCACTCGATGCAGTCGCAGGCAGCAAGGGCAAGAAGCCCTTTTATACCCATCTTTACGTCCAGGTTCTCGCAGCTATCGCTGCGGGCATCCTTCTCGGCCATTTCTATCCCGAACTYGGCACCCAGTTGAAGCCGCTCGGCGATGCCTTCATCAAGCTCGTCAAGATGGTCATCGCGCCGGTCATCTTCCTGACGGTCGCGACCGGCATTGCCGGCATGAGCGACCTGCAAAAGGTCGGCCGCGTCGCCGGCAAGGCGATGCTGTACTTCCTGACCTTCTCGACGATGGCGCTGATCATCGGCCTGATCGTCGCCAATGTCGTCCAGCCCGGCGCCGGCATGAACATCGATCCGGCTTCGCTGGATCCGAGCACTGTCGCCACCTTTACCGCGAAGGCGCATGAACAGAGCGTCGTCGGCTTCCTCACCAACATCATCCCGACGACGATCGTCGGCGCTTTTGCCGATGGCGACATTTTGCAGGTGCTGTTCTTCTCGGTGCTCTTCGGTATCGCGCTCGCCATGGTCGGCGAAAAGGGCGAGCAGGTCGTCAACTTCCTCAATTCCCTGACGGCGCCTGTCTTCAAACTCGTCGCCATCCTGATGAAGGCAGCGCCCATCGGCGCCTTCGGCGCCATGGCATTCACCATCGGCAAGTATGGCGTCGGGTCGATCGCCAACCTCGCCATGCTGATCGGCACCTTCTACGTTACATCTCTGCTCTTCGTCTTCATCGTTCTCGGCGCTGTTGCCCGCTACAACGGCTTCTCGATCGTGGCGCTGCTGCGCTACATCAAGGAAGAGCTGCTGCTGGTGCTTGGTACGTCGTCTTCAGAGGCCGCACTGCCGGGACTGATGAACAAGATGGAAAAGGCCGGCTGCAAGCGCTCGGTCGTCGGCCTCGTCATCCCCACGGGCTATTCCTTCAATCTCGACGGCACCAATATCTACATGACGCTGGCGGCCCTGTTCATTGCCCAGGCAACCGGCATCCAGCTTTCCTGGGGTGACCAGATCCTGCTGCTGCTGGTCGCGATGCTGAGCTCCAAGGGTGCCGCAGGCATCACCGGCGCCGGCTTCATCACGCTTGCCGCGACGCTCTCCGTCGTCCCGTCCGTGCCGGTCGCCGGCATGGCGCTCATCCTCGGCATCGACCGCTTCATGTCGGAATGCCGGGCGCTGACCAACCTCGTCGGCAATGCGGTTGCGACGATCGTCGTGGCACGTTGGGAAAATGAGCTGGATACGGCGCAGCTTGCTGCGGCACTGGGGGGGCAGACCGGAGAGGATACTTCGGCTGCCGGGTTGCAGCCGGCCGAATAACTAACCGGACTATCGGTGTCCCAAGAATCCTGCAAACGGCCCGTTATCCGACGGGCCGTTTCTCTTTTCTGCTTCAGCTGCGATTGTCGCCGAGAAGGCTGTTATAAACGGCGCCGATCGCGCTCGCTTCTTTCTCCAGCGCGAAATTCGCCCTGACATGCCGCAGCGCACTCTCGCCATGCGCGATCGCCAGCGCGGGATCGGCGATGTAAGGCGCGATTGCCCGCGTCAGCGCCTCGCCGTCGCCGGCGGCGACGACCGAACCCGTCTCGCCCGTGACGATGAGCTCGGCATAGGCGCCCGCATCCGATGCCACCACCGCGGTCCGCGAGGCCATGGCTTCGAGCGGCGTCAAGCCGAAGCCCTCGTTGCGGGAGGGGGCGACGTAAAGCGTCAGGCGACGATACCAGACCTTGATGTCAGGCACTTCGCCGAGAAAGAGGATACGGTTGCTGAGCCCGGCGGCGGCGACATCCGCCTTGAGTTTGTCTGCGAATGCCACGTGCTCGGCCGTCACGCGACCGGAGACGACTGCCGTCCACTCAGTGTGCTGCGGCAGCAGTTCGATCATCGCCCTGACGAAAAGGTCAGTGCCTTTCTGATGGCGCACACGGCCGAAACAGCCGACGAGATGGCGGCCGGGCAGGCCGGTGGCGGCGATGCCGTCCTCTGCGGTATCAGGCGGATGGAAGAGGGCAAGGTCGACGCCGTGCTGGATGACCGTGTGCGGCACCTCGAGGAACGAGCCGGAACGGTCGCTGGTCGCGATGACGGCGTCCATGCGGCGGATCAGCCATTTCGTATAGGCGGTGTGGCGGCGTTGCGCGGCCGAGGTGAAGAGAAGCTTCAGCGGCATGCGCGTGAGATGGCGAAGCAGGATGCCGACGGCCATCTCGTTGTTGCGGCGCGCGTGCCAGACACGCCGGCGCCGGCTCGCCGGCGGGCGCCAGAGGCCAAGGAGCTGCCGCCACTTAAGTTTCGGCAGGTCCTCCGGCAGGCCGGGGCCGAGTGTCGCGATCTTGATCCCGAGCCGGATCTGGCACGGGATGAGCTGGACGATCGTCGACGTGACGCCGGAGAGCCGGCGCTTGAAATTGGGCGCAATGATCTCGACGTCACGGATATCAGGCAAGGGAGGGGTCTCGCGGCTGGCGGGCGATCAGCCCCAGGAAACCTGGAGGATTTCGTAGGCCTTGGAGCCGCCCGGCGCGTTGACCTCGATGGAATCGCCGACTTCCTTGCCGATCAGCGCACGGGCGATTGGCGAGGAGATGGAGATGCGGCCGGCCTTGACGTCCGCTTCCTGGTCGCCGACGATCTGGTAGGTCTTTTCTTCCTCGGTGTCCTCGTCGATGAGCTTCACCTTGGCGCCGAACTTGATCTTGTCGCCCGACATCTTGGTGAGGTCGATGACCTCGGCGCGCGCCGTCAGGTCTTCCAGCTCGCTGATGCGGCCTTCATTGTGGCTCTGGGCTTCCTTGGCGGCGTGGTATTCGGCGTTTTCGGAAAGGTCGCCATGGGCACGGGCTTCGGCGATCGCCTCGATGATTCGGGGGCGCTCCTCCTGCTGACGCCAGCGCAGCTCTTCCTGCAGCTTGACGAAACCGCCCTGTGTCATCGGTACCTTTTCAACCATTTTTCTGTCCTTCAATCCTCGTATCCGCACAATCAGCGGCGAACACAAAAGAAAACAGGTCCCGAAGGGGAGCTTCGGAACCGTGCCACAATCTTAGTCGGACGCTTATAGCAGATCGCCAAGGCCGATTTCCAGAAAATTCGCATAAAAGAAACGCGGCCCGCCCCGATATCAGGTGGTGCGACTTGAAAATGGGCAGAAATCGGATCGTCCTGATTGACTCCCATTGTAGGAACATATAGTGAACATACTAATGAAGAAGTCGCTCACAGAACGCTTGGCCATCCTTTCCGATGCTGCGAAATATGACGCTTCCTGCGCTTCTAGCGGCACGGTGAAACGTGATTCCCGGGCAGGTGGGGGGCTCGGTTCGACCGAAGGATCCGGCATCTGTCATGCCTATGCCCCGGACGGACGGTGCATTTCGCTTTTGAAAATACTGCTGACCAATTTCTGCATCTACGACTGCGCCTATTGCGTCAATCGCTCGTCGAGCAATGTCGAACGGGCGCGCTTTACGCCCGAGGAGGTCGTCTGGCTGACGCTGGAATTTTACCGCCGCAACTATATCGAAGGCCTGTTCCTTTCCTCCGGCATCATTCGTTCGTCCGATTATACGATGGAAGAAATGGTCCGCATCGTCCGCGAACTGCGTGTGACGCATAATTTTCGCGGCTATATCCATCTGAAGTCGATCCCCGAGGCGTCGCCGCATCTGATCGAAGAAGCGGTGCTTCATGCCGACAGGCTGTCGCTGAATATCGAGTTGCCGACGGATAACGGCATCACCCGCTTCGCGCCGGAAAAGAAGCCTGCCAATATTCGGCGATCGATGGGAGATCTGAGGCTGAAGATCGAGGCCGCCGGCGAACCGACGCTGCGGACGAAGAAGCGTCAGCGTTTTGTGCCGGCCGGCCAGAGCACGCAAATGATCGTCGGCGCCGATGGCGCGAACGATGCGACGATCCTTGCGACCAGCGGTCGGCTTTACAGCAGCTACGGCCTTAAGCGCGTCTATTATTCCGCCTTCAGCCCCATCCCGGATTCGTCGAAAAATCTGCCGCTGATCAAGCCGCCGCTGATGCGCGAACACCGGCTATATCAGGCCGATTGGCTCTACCGATTCTACGGCTTCGGCATTGACGAGATCACCGCGAACCAGGCGGGAGGCATGCTCGATCTTACCCTCGACCCCAAACTTGCCTGGGCGCTCGCCAACCGGGCCGAATTCCCTGTCGACATCAACAAGGCCGAGCGTGAACGGTTGCTGCGTGTGCCCGGCCTCGGCACCAAGACAGTCAAGGCGATCGTCTCGGCCCGCCGTTTTCGCCGCCTTCGGTTGGACGATCTCCAGCGGCTCGGCATTTCGATCAAGAAGGTCCAGTCCTTCATCTCGGCAGAAGGATGGTCGCCGCGCCGATTGATCGAGCGCCCCGACCTTCGCGCCATGTTCGAACCGCAACCTGAACAATTGTCGTTGCTGTGATGCGCCGGGTCGTGCTTGCAGGACGCGGGGAGCTTGCCGAATGGCGTGACGCCGCGCGCGCTTTCGCGGCCGCCGGTATCCTGCCGGAAGAGATCGATTGGCGCGAAAGAGGCGCAGAGGCGGACCTTGCGTTTCAACGCGACGCCATGCCGCCGACRCCTATCATGGCACGCAAGCTGATGACGGTGCCGCCCGCCTTCATCGAGCTCGCGGAAACAGTTCTCTGCCATTCCGACCCGGCGCGCTTTTCCCTGCTTTACCGTCTGCTCTGGCGGCTGCAACTGGACCGGCAACTGCTTGAAGTGGCTTCGGACGAGGACGTCGCCCGTGCCAGGCTGATGGCGAAAAACGTTCGACGCGACGCGCACAAGATGACGGCCTTCGTCCGCTTCAAGGAGGTTGCTGCGGTATCGGCGGACCGTCGAAAATTCCTCGCCTGGTTCGAGCCGGATCATCATATCGTCAGGCGCACAGCCCCCTTCTTCCAACGGCGCTTCACCGACATGGACTGGCTGATCGCCACGCCCAAGGGGTTGGCCGCCTGGGACGGCGAGCGGCTGACGATGAGCGATGCGCCGTGCGAAAAACCCAATCTCACCGATGCCACCGATGAACTTTGGCGCACCTACTACGCCAGCATTTTCAATCCGGCGCGGTTGAAGCTGAAGGCGATGCAGGCGGAGATGCCGAAAAAGTACTGGAAGAACCTGCCGGAAGCCGACCTTATTCCTGGGCTRATCGCATCGGCGGAGAGCAAGGTGCGCGCTATGGCCGCACGGGAGGCGACCCAGTCATTGCCCTTTCACGATCGCCTGCAAGAAGCCGCGCGCAGCATTCCAGCTGAACCCGAAGCGCCGGCGGGCACGCTGGAAGCACTGCGCGCGGAAGCTGCCGCCTGCACCCGCTGTCCGCTTCATGCGAAGGCGACGCAAACCGTATTCGGGGAGGGGCCGCGCGATGCCGAGGTGATGTTCGTCGGCGAGCAGCCGGGCGACCAGGAGGATATATCAGGGCGCCCCTTCGTCGGTCCCGCCGGCAGGCTCCTCGATCAAGTGATCGCTGAAGCGGGCATCGACCGCTCAACGCTTTACGTCACCAATGCCGTCAAGCATTTCAAATATGAGCCGCGCGGCAAGCRTCGCATCCATCAGAAGCCCAATATGGGCGAGGTGAAGCATTGCCGCTGGTGGCTCAATCTGGAGATGGCGCTGATCAAGCCGAAGCTGGTCGTCGCCATGGGGGCGACGGCGCTCGCGGCGCTGACCGATGCGAAACAGCGGCTACAGGATGTCAGGGGGAAAGCGATCGCGATCGACGAGAGGCGAACGCTCTTCGTGACGGTGCATCCATCCTATCTGCTGCGTATTCCCGACGAGCAGTTGAAAACGGAAGAACTGGCGCGATTTCGCGAAGATATGCTGAAAATCCAGCGGCTTATGGCCGTGGCTGGATAAATTGATTCCCGATTTGAGGAATGACCGAACGGAGGTGCGCCACCGCTCATCGAGCGATGGCGTTGCCGTATCTCAGGCGAAGTAACTCTGCAGCGGCCGCACTTCGAGATTGCCTGCCTTCAGCGCCTTGATTGCCTGGGCGGCGGCCTCGGCGCCTGCCATCGTCGTGTAATAAGGCACCTTCTGCATCAGCGTCGCACGGCGCAGCGACTTGGAGTCCGAGATCGCCTTGTTGCCATCGGTGGTGTTGATGACGAGCTGGACCTGGCGGTTGCGGATCGCGTCCTCGATATGGGGGCGACCTTCCAGCACCTTGTTGATCTTGGTGGCCGTGATGCCGTTTTCGGCGAGGAAGCGGGCGGTGCCGCCGGTCGCCAGCACCTTGAAGCCCTGTTCGACGAGGATGCGGATCGCCGGCAGAACACGCGGCTTGTCGGCGTCGCGGACGGAGACGAAGACCGTCCCGTCACGCGGCAGCTCGACGCCGGCGCCGAGCTGCGACTTGGCGAAGGCCAGCGCAAAATCGGTATCGAGGCCGATGACTTCACCGGTCGAGCGCATTTCCGGGCCGAGSAGCGTGTCGACGCCGGGGAAACGGGCGAAGGGGAAGACGGCTTCCTTGACGGCGATGTGCTTCAGCTTGCGCGGATCGGGCTTTTCGCCGTAGGCGGCGAAGGTCGCATCGAGTTTTTCGCCGGCCATGACGCGGGCGGCGATCTTGGCGATCGGCGCGCCGATGGTCTTTGCGACGAAGGGCACGGTGCGCGAGGCGCGGGGATTGACTTCGAGAACGTAGACGGTGCCGTCCTTGATGGCGAACTGGACGTTCATCAGGCCGCCGACATTGAGCGCCTTGGCCATCGCCTTTGCCTGGCGCTCCAGTTCGTCGAGCAGTTCGACCGACAGCGAGCGTGGCGGCAGCGAGCAGGCGCTGTCGCCGGAATGGATGCCGGCTTCCTCGATGTGCTCCATGATGCCGGCGACATAGACGTCGGTGCCGTCGGAGAGGCAGTCGACATCGACTTCGATGGCGTTGCTGAGATAGCTGTCGAAGAGCAGCGGGTTCTTGCCGAGCAGGGTGTTGATCTGGCCAGTCTTGTCGTTGGGATAGCGCTGCTTGATATCCTCAGGCACCAGTTCAGGCACGGTATCGAGCAGATAGCTCTGCAGCTGGCCTTCCGAATGCAGGATCTGCATGGCGCGGCCGCCGAGCACGTAGGAGGGGCGCACGACCAACGGGAAGCCGATTTCGGTGGCGACCATGCGGGCCTGCTCGACCGAATAGGCGATGCCGTTGTTCGGCTGGTTGAGGTCGAGCTTCATCAGCAGCTTCTGGAAGCGGTCGCGGTCCTCGGCAAGGTCGATCATATCGGGCGCGGTACCGAGGATCGGGATGCCGTTCTTTTCCAGCGCCTCGGCAAGCTTCAGCGGCGTCTGGCCGCCGAACTGGACGATGACGCCGACGACTTCGCCCTTTTCCTGTTCTGCCCGCAGAATCTCGATCACGTCCTCGGCCGTCAGCGGCTCGAAATAGAGGCGGTCCGACGTATCGTAATCGGTCGAGACGGTTTCCGGGTTGCAGTTGATCATGATCGCCTCATAACCCGCATCCTTCAGCGCGAAGGCGGCGTGGCAGCAGCAATAGTCGAACTCGATGCCTTGGCCGATACGGTTCGGGCCACCGCCAAGGATGACAACCTTCTTGCGGTTGGACACTTCAGCCTCGGAGCGGGCGGCGCCGACGAAAGGCGTCTCATAGGTCGAATACATATAGGCGGTCGGCGAGGCGAACTCGGCCGCACAGGTATCGATGCGCTTGAAGACAGGGCGGACATTCAGGCTGTTGCGGAATTCGGCGACTTCCTTCGGGCGCTTGCCAGTCAGGGTCGCCAGACGCGCGTCGGAGAAGCCCATGGCCTTCAGCATGCGCAGGTTTGTGGCATCCTGGGGCAGGCCGTGCTCGCGGATGCGAGCCTCCATCTCGACGATCGCCTTCAGTTCGGCGATGAACCAGGGATCGATCTTGCAGCCTTCGTGGACTTCGGCTTCGCTCATGCCCTGGCGTAGCGCCTGGGCGACCATGCGCAGGCGATCGGGCGTCGGTGTGCCGATTGCGGCGCGGATAGCGTTCTGGCTGGATTCGCCCTCTTCAAAGCCGGGGATCTCGATCTCGTCGAGGCCCGTCAGGCCGGTTTCCAAGCCACGCAGCGCCTTCTGCAGCGATTCGGCGAAGGTGCGGCCGATCGCCATGACTTCACCGACCGATTTCATCGCGGTCGTCAGCACCGGCGAAGCGCCGGGAAATTTCTCGAAGGCAAAACGCGGGATCTTGGTGACGACGTAGTCGATCGACGGTTCGAAGGAGGCAGGCGTTGCACCGCCGGTGATATCGTTATCCAGTTCGTCGAGCGTATAGCCGATCGCCAGCTTGGCGGCGATCTTGGCGATCGGGAAGCCGGTGGCCTTGGAGGCGAGCGCCGACGAGCGCGAGACGCGCGGGTTCATTTCGATGACGACGAGACGACCGTCCTTCGGATTGACGGCGAACTGGACGTTCGAGCCGCCGGTCTCGACGCCGATCTCGCGCAGCACCGCGATCGAGGCGTTGCGCATGATCTGGTATTCCTTGTCCGTCAGCGTCAGCGCCGGCGCGACGGTGATCGAATCGCCGGTGTGGACGCCCATCGGATCAATGTTCTCGATCGAGCAGATGATGATGCAGTTGTCCGCCTTGTCGCGGACGACCTCCATTTCATATTCCTTCCAGCCGAGCACCGATTCCTCGACCAGCACTTCGGTGGTCGGCGAGGCATCGAGGCCGCCGCCGACGATCTCGAAGAATTCCGAGCGATTGTAGGCGATGCCGCCGCCGGTGCCGCCGAGCGTGAAGGAGGGGCGGATGATAGCGGGCAGGCCGACATGGTCGATCGCCTGGGCGGCAATCGCCATGGCATGGCTCATGTAACGCTGCTTGCGGTCGCTCTCGCCGAGGTTCCACTGGTTTTCCAGTTCGTCCAGCGCCGTGTCGAGGGCGGGGCCGGAAAGGCTGTCGCGCAGCTTGTTGCGCTCGGCCTCGTGCGTCTTGCGGTCGAGGTCCTTGATGTCTGTGGCATTCGCCAGCATCGAGCGCGGGGTTTCGAGGCCGATGCGGGCCATCGCCTCGCGAAACAGCGCGCGGTCCTCGGCCATGTCGATGGCGGCGGGTTTGGCGCCGATCATCTCGACATTGTAGCGGTCGAGCACGCCCATGCGCTTCAGCGAAAGCGCGGTGTTCAGCGCCGTCTGGCCGCCCATCGTCGGCAGCAGCGCATCCGGACGCTCCTTGGCGATGATCTTGGCGACGACCTCGGGGGTGATCGGCTCGACATAGGTGGCGTCGGCAAGACCCGGATCGGTCATGATCGTCGCCGGGTTGGAGTTGACGAGGATGACGCGGTAGCCTTCCTCTTTCAGCGCCTTGCAGGCCTGGGTGCCGGAATAGTCGAACTCGCAAGCCTGGCCGATGACGATCGGTCCCGCGCCGATGATGAGGATCGATTTGATATCTTGGCGCTTCGGCATGAGTGCTTCCGTTTTCTGGCTGCGCAGAAAGCCGGCCAGGGTGGGTGATCACCGGGTCGGGTCGCGCATRCTGGGTCTTTTCAGGCTAGAAGCGGCTTATAGGCAAATGTATTTGCAAACGGAACCCCATAAATCGCGGAATCGACAGGAATCCAACACGGCACGAGAGACTATTTCCCGTCAGGCACGACCGCCAGCCGGATTTCGCCGCTGTGCTGCTTCCGGAAGAGCGAAAGCGGGAGTCCCATCAAGCGCTTGGCGCGTCTTCTTTACGTGAAACGGCGGCGCACATCCTCGGCATAGCTGCGGCTGACCGGGATTTTCGTGCCGTCGCGGGTGAGGATCAGCAGCCTGCCATTGTCGCGTTTCAGGCTTTCGACATGGGCGTCGGCCATCCAGTGCGAGCGATGGACGCGAAGGCCCGGCGTTGCGGCGGTTTCCTTCAGCGCATCGGCGAAACGCAAGAGCACCAGTTCGCGCCCGCGGCCGGTCACCACCTCGGTGTAGTGATCCTGGACGGAGAGGCGCAGCAGCGGGCCCCGATTCTCAGGCTTCAGCCGGTCGAGGATCGAGGCGCCCGGGCTGGCTTCCTCAGGAACTGCGGCTTCGGCGATTTTCTGGCTCATCGCCATGTAGGTCAAAAGGCAGAAGAGGGTGCAGAGCGGCACCGCAAAAAGCGCGCGTTGCAGGCCGCTTTGCAGCGTAGTCGTTTCGCCGGTGAAAACATAGTCGACGAGGCCGATGGCAAAACCGATCGGCAGGGCGGCTATGAGCGAACCCGTCATCATGCGGGCGAACATCGAAACGATCACCCCCCGCAGCAGTCTTTCGGCCGTTACCGCGCAGAGGATGGCTATCGCCCAGGCAAGGGCATGCAGGGTCAGCCAATAGGCGAGGCGTTCGCCGAACGCCATGCTTTGCATCGTGCCGTAGGGACCGGTGAAGGCAAAGAGCAGGACGATCGCGGCAAAGGTTCCCCAGAAGCGCCGGGAGTGGAGAAAGACCTGCAATTCGCGAAGCGTGGATTGCAAGAAGGGGTGAATCACGAAGTTTTCCTGCCGTTTGCGCGGTTCGGATTGAGGCTGATGAAGTCTTGGCGGAAACAGGGATCGAATTCAACCGGATGTCGCTCATGACCCTCGAACCGCTCCTCGACGCCCCGTTCGCCGTTCAGATCCATGTCGCCGCTGTTACGCCGGCGGCACTTCTCGGTGCCTATATCCTGCTGCGCCCCAAGGGCACGCCACTGCACCGGCAGCTCGGCAGGATCTGGATGGCGCTGATGGTTGTCACGGCGATATCAAGCTTCTTCATTCATGAGCTCGATCTTTTCTACGGGTTCAGTCCAATCCATCTTCTGTCGATCGCAACATTGTTCGGCAGCTGGAATGCGATCGCGGCGGCTCGTCGCGGCGATATCCGCCTGCACAAGCGCATCGTCGCCGGCCTTTATTTCGGTGGCATCGTCCTTGCCGGCCTGTTCACTTTCGTGCCTGGCCGGATCATGCATGCGGTCGTCTTCACCGGCGTCGAATGGCCGGCTGCCCTTGCCGCGGCGGTGATCGGCTCGATCCTGGTCGCGATCGTGCTGCGTCGCCGGCGCGGGCGCCTGATTGCCCGATGAAGTCGCTGGAATTCCGGCCGCCGACGGATATATAACTCGTTGAGTGCAAGCACGGGCATTGCTGGGGAGAGCGAAGATGGAATGGAGAGGCCGGCGTCAGTCCGACAATATCGAGGATCGCCGCAGCGATCCGACCGGCGGCGGTTTCGGCCGCGGCGGCGGCTTCAACTTTCCTTCCGGCGGCGGCGTTCGCCGGGCCGGCGGCGGCCTCAGCATCGGCACGATCATCTTCCTCGTCGTCATCTATTTCATCTTCAAGATGATGGGCATCGATCTGCTGCAGGTGCTCGATACCGGCAGCACGACAAGCGGTCCCGGCTACGAGCAGAGCCAGTCCAGCGGCACACGCACACCCGCCAATGACGAGATGACCGCATTCATGCGCACCGTCCTTGCCGAGACTGAGGATACCTGGAAGGGCATCTTCCAGGCGCAGGGCCAAAATTACGAAGAGCCGCGTCTCGTGCTGTTCTCGGGCTCGACGGCCTCGGCCTGCGGCTCGGCATCGGCGGCAACAGGTCCGTTCTACTGCCCGAGCGACCACAAGGTCTATCTCGATACAGAATTCTTCCAGGAGCTTTCCGACCGCTTCGGGGCGTCGGGCGATTTTGCCGAGGCCTATGTCGTTGCCCATGAGGTCGGCCATCACGTGCAGAACCTGCTCGGCATCCTGCCGAAGTTCAACCAGGCCCGCCAGCGCATGAGCGAGGCCGAGGCCAACAAAATGTCGGTGCGCGTCGAATTGCAGGCCGATTGCTTTGCGGGCATCTGGGGCAAATATACCCAGCAGAAGGGCCTGCTCGAGTCAGGCGATCTGGAGGAAGCGCTGAACGCCGCCCAGCAGATCGGCGACGATTCGCTGCAGAAGCGGTCACAGGGTTACGTCGTGCCTGAGAGTTTCAACCACGGCACCTCGGAGCAGCGGGTCAGATGGTTCAAGCGCGGCTTCGACAGCGGCCAGCTGTCGGCCTGCGATACGTTCTCGGGACCGGTTTGAGGGGAGATGAAGGGCGCATGGCACAAAGCACATCGCAGCCCCTTCCATTCCTTGCTTACTTCTCGCTGTCCATATGCTGCAGCATATGTTCCGGATAACGCCCACCCGCGGCCGCATCTTTCGGCACGGCGCGTTCGATGATGGCGAAATCGTCTGGCGACAGGTCGACGGCGCGTGAGCCGAGCGCCTCGGTCAGTCGGTCGCGGCGGCGAGCGCCGATGATCGGGACGATATCCTTGCCCTTGGCGGCGACCCAGGCGATGGCGATCTGGGCGACCGAGACGCTCTTTGCCTGGGCGATCTCACGCAGCTTCTCCACCAGAGCGAGGTTCTGCTCGATATTGCCTTCCTGGAAGCGCGGGCTGTAGGCGCGGAAATCGCCGGCCGTCCCACCCTGGCCCTTCTKCCAGTGGCCGCTGATCAGGCCGCGCGAGAGCACGCCGTAAGCGGTGATCGAAATGCCGAGTTCGCGTGTCGTCGGCAGGATCTTCTCCTCGATGCCGCGCGAGATCAGCGAATATTCGATCTGCAGGTCGACGATCGGGGCGACAGCGGCGGCGCGGCGGATGGTGTCGGCGCCGACTTCCGACAGGCCGATATGCCTGACATAACCTGCCTTGACCATGTCGGCGATGGCGCCGACCGTGTCCTCGATCGGCACGTTCGGATCGAGGCGGGCGGGGCGGTAGATGTCGATATAGTCGACGCGGAGGCGCTGCAGCGTATAGCTGAGGAAGTTCTTCACCGCGACCGGCCGAGTGTCGATGCCGCTCCAGCCGCCGACGGGATCGCGCAGACCGCCGAACTTGACGCTGATGACGGCGTCCTCGCGCCTGCGGCCCTTCAATGCCTCGCCGATCAGCATTTCGTTGTGGCCCATGCCGTAGAAATCGCCGGTGTCGAGCAGGTTGATGCCGGCATCGAGCGCGGCATGGATCGTCGCGATGCTTTCTGCACGGTCGGAGGGGCCGTACATGCCCGACATGCCCATGCAGCCGAGGCCGATGGCCGAGACATCGGGTCCGGTCTTTCCCAAACGATAGGTCTGCATTGTCTTCTCCTTTTCGGCGCCGGGGCGGCGCTGTCGGACGCCGTTTTACCGCTTTCGCATTTGTGCGATAATCCGGATAGTGTCGAACGGGTCGTACGGAAAAATGCACAATGAACGATCTTCCTCTGAGTGATCTGGATGTCTTCACGGCGATTGCAAGGGAGCGAAGCTTCCGCGCCGCCGCCCGCAAGCGCGGGGTTTCAGCGTCTTCGCTGAGCGAGTCGCTCAGGCGGCTGGAGGAGCGGCTCGGCGTGCGCCTGCTCAACCGGACGACGCGCAGCGTCACGCCGACGGCCGCCGGCGAACGATTGCTGGCCCAACTGGCGCCGGCGCTCAGTGAGGTCGCGGCCGCACTCGGGGCGCTCGACAATTTCCGCGACAGGCCGGCCGGTACGCTGCGGCTCAATGTGCCGACGATCGCGGCGCGGCTGTTCCTACCCGACATTGCCTGCCGGTTCCTGAAGCTCTATCCCGAGATCGAGCTGGAGATCGTCGCCGAGGATACGTTCATCGACGTGCTCGCCGCCGGTTTCGATGCCGGCATCCGCTATGACGAGCGCATCGAGCGCGACATGATCGCCGTGCCGATCGGCCCGCGCCGGCAGCGCTACGTCACCGCCGCTTCGCCGGCGTATCTCAAGGAAAGGGGCGTGCCGCAGCATCCGCGCGACCTGCTGGAGCACAGCTGCATCCGGCACCGGTTCCTCAGCGGATCGGCGCTGACCTGGGAGTTCGAGCGCGGCGGGGAGTCGCTGACGATTTCGCCGCGTGGAGCGCTTACCTCCAATTCAATCGAGGTGGAGCTTGCGGCCGCTGTGGCGGGACTGGGCATCATCGGCTCATTCCAGGAGCTCCTGGAACCGGGCCTTGGCTCTGGTCTACTGGTTGCTATCCTCGACGATTGGGTCAGCGAGTTTTCCGGACCGTATCTCTACTACGCGAGCCGACGGCATATGCCGGCACCGTTGCGCGCTTTCGTCGATTTTTTGAAGCTGGAACGGCCGCGCGCGCCCTCCGGTTGAGATCTCTGATAAATTCCCGTACAGCATTATCAAAAGCTTTGAAATGTTCACGGATTGTTTCGGTTTCTTTTCTGAGCTATGTCACTTTCTCGGCGACGAGATCGTCTTTTCAGAACAAACCGCTGTAGAGATGCCTCATGCTTGACCCGAAATTTGTTCGCCGCGGCCTTTTCCTGGTCTTCATCATCCTTTTCCTCGACATTATCGGCATCGCCATCATCATGCCGGTGCTGCCCGCCTATCTGGAGCAACTGACCGGCGGCAGCGTCAGCGATGCGGCGATCGACGGCGGCTGGTTGATGCTCGTCTATGCCGGTATGCAATTCCTGTTCGCGCCGCTGCTCGGAAACCTGTCCGACCGTTTCGGCCGCCGGCCGATCCTTTTGCTTTCGGTGCTGACCTTCGCGATCGACAATTTCATCTGCGGCATCGCCACCAGCTTCTGGATGCTGTTCGTCGGTCGCGTGCTTGCCGGCATCAGCGGCGGCAGTTTCGCGACCTGCTCGGCCTATATCGCCGATATCAGCACGGAAGAGAACCGGGCGAAGAATTTCGGGCTGATCGGCATCGCCTTCGGTGTCGGCTTCACCATCGGCCCCGTCGTCGGCGGTGTCCTCGGCGAATTCGGCCCGCGTGTGCCATTCCTCGGCGCGGCCGCGCTATCGCTTGTCAATTTCATCGCCGCCTGCTTCCTGTTGCCGGAAACGCTGGAGGCGAAGAACCGCCGGCGGTTCGAGTGGAAACGTGCCAATCCGCTCGGCGCGTTGCGCCAAATGCGCCACTATCCCGGCATCGGCTGGGTCAGCCTCGTCATGTTCCTGTTCTTCCTGGCGCATGCCGTCTATCCCTCGGTCTGGTCGTTCGTCTCAACCTATCGCTACGGTTGGAGCGAGGGGCAGATCGGCCTGTCGCTCGGCATTTACGGCATCGGCGCCGCGATCGTCATGGGGCTGGTCCTGCCGCGGATCGTGCCGGTGCTCGGCGAGTGGAAGACCGCTCTTCTCGGCCTCTGCTTCTCGGCCGTCGGGCTCACCGGTTATGCCTTCGCCTGGGAAGGCTGGGTCGTCTACGTCATCATCGTTGCGACCGTCATGGAAAATGTCGCCGATCCGCCGCTGCGCAGCATCGCCGCCGGCATGGTGCCGCCCTCGGCGCAGGGTGAGTTGCAGGGCGCGCTTACCAGCCTCAGCAGTATCACCACCATCGCCGGGCCGCTGATCTTCACCCAGATGTTCGGCTACTTCACGCGGCCCGAGGCGCCTGTCACCTTTGCCGGCGCGCCCTATCTTGCCGCCGCCCTGTTCATCCTGGTGGCCGCCGGCGTGTTCCTCGTGCGGGTCCGGGTCCGTGAACCGGCCGAGGCGCTGGAAGCGGCAGGTTGATCGATCAGAAACGCTGATGTGATGATGAATTTTTCATCATCTGCCTCATTTGGGGTAGTTCTTTGCGGGGCTTTGATCTAAGCCCGGATGATATTTCGCCGCAAGCTGCGGCGACGCATATTTCAATCACAGGACTGGTGTCATGGACACGCCGATCGACGCGCGCAGACTTGCGCCGACAACCGATAATCGTTGGGGCGCACATTTCCGTGCCACGCTGGCGCTCGGCATTCCGCTGATCGGCGCGCAGCTTGCCCAACTCGGCATCAACACCACCGATGTGATGATCGTCGGCCGCCTCGGCGCCGAGCATCTGGCGGCAATGGTGCTTGCGGCACAGTTCCTGTTCACGATCCTGATCTTCGGCTCGGGCTTTGCCATCGCCGTCATTCCGATGGTGGCGCAGGCCTATGGCCGCGGCGACCTCGTCTCGGTGCGCCGGTCGCTGCGCATGGGTCTGTGGGTGGTGATCGCATACTGGGTGATCATGCAGCCGGCCTTCTTCAATTCGGAGCAGATCCTTCTCTTCGCACAGCAGAAGCCCGAGGTGGCCAAGCTCGCCCACGGCTACATCATGATCGGCCAGTTCGGCGTGCTGCCGGCACTGCTCTTCAACGTCATGCGCGCGCTGGTCAGCGCCATCGGCAAGGCGGGCATCATCCTCAACGTCACCATCGCCACGCTGGTGATGAACGCGATCTTCGCCTATATCCTCGTGCTCGGGCATTTCGGCTTTCCGGCGATGGGGCTCGAAGGTGCTGCAATCGTTTCGGTCGTCGTGCAGACGGCCGGCTTCCTGTTCATCCTGGCTTTCGTGCAGCGGCGGGAAGAGACGCGGCGCTACGAGATTTTCGTGCGGTTCTGGAAGCCCGACTGGCATGCGCTGCTGGAGGTCATCCGGCTTGGTTTCCCGATCAGCGTTACCATCCTCGCCGAAGTCAGCCTGTTCACGGTGGCCTCGCTCTTGATGGGCTATATCGGCACCATCGAGCTCGCCGCCCACGGCATTGCCCTGCAATGGGCCTCGATCGCCTTCATGATCCCGCTCGGCCTCAGCCAGGCGGCGACGGTGCGCGTCGGCGTCGCGCATGGGCGGGGCGATTATCAAGGGCTGGTGCGCGGTTCGATCACGGTGCTCATCCTCGCCTGCGCCATTTCGGCGGTGGGCAGCGTGCTCTTTGCCACCATGCCGCAATTCCTCGGCAGCTGGTTCCTCGACGTCAACTCGCCCGAGGCGCCTAAGGTGCTTGCCTATGCCGGACCGCTGATCGTCGTTGCCGGACTTTTCCAGCTCGTCGACGGGCTGCAGGTGATTGCCAATGGATTGCTGCGCGGCCTCAAGGACGCACGTGTGCCGATGATCATGGCGTTGATCGCCTACTGGCCGATCGGCTTTTTCCTCGCCTGGGCCTTTGCCTTCCCGCTGGGTTTCGGCGGCATCGGCATCTGGTTCGGCTTTCTCGTGGGGCTGGCAGCCGCCGCCGTCATGCTCTGCGCGCGCTTCTACCTTCTTCTTCGCCGCGAAGGAGTGGCGGCCGGCGCCTGATATCTCCTGATCAGGCTGCGACCGGCTTGTAGCCGGCGATATCGGCGCGGATGCCGAGCCGTTCGAACATTTCCTGCGCACTAAGGTTCGTCGTCGCCTGCGCGGCGGCGCCCGCTGCCTGCGATTGCTCGAACGCTTCGGCATTTTCCCATTCGGCGATCGTCACGAAGTTGAATTCGCCGGGTCCTGCGACCTGTTCCAGGACAGAGTGACGGGTGAAGCCTTGCTGCGTCTGCAGCAAGGCATGTGTGCACACCATATGCATCAGGAACTCGTCACGCGCCGGGGGCGGCACGGCGAACTTGTCGATCCTGTAGAAAACGCCGTTCATCCGGTTTACCCCCGCATCAGATGTTTGCAGGCAGATCTGTAATCCCTCAAGTTAAGTTGAGGTCAATATGCGAATGAAGAAAAAGGCCCGCCTAAGCGAGCCTTCGTCTGAATGCGTATTATTTGAAATCAGCGCTCGGCGAGCGCCGGTTCGCCCTTCTTCTCGCGCACCATGTTGATGAAGCGACGGAAGAGATAGTGGCTGTCCTGCGGGCCGGGAGAGGCTTCCGGGTGGTGCTGGACCGAGAAGACCTGCTTGCCGAGGACGCGCAGGCCGCAATTGGTGCCGTCGAAAAGCGAAATATGAGTCTCTTCAACGCCATCCGGCAGCGACTTCGAGTCGACCGCGAAGCCGTGGTTCATCGAGACGATCTCGACCTTGCCTGTGGTATGGTCCTTGACGGGGTGGTTGGCGCCGTGGTGGCCCTGATGCATCTTCTCGGTCTTCGCGCCGAGTGCGAGGCCCAGCATCTGGTGGCCGAGGCAGATGCCGAAGACCGGGATATCGGTCTTAACAAGCGTCTTGATCACAGGCACGGCATATTCGCCGGTTGCCGCCGGATCGCCCGGGCCGTTCGACAGGAAGATGCCGTCCGGCTGCATGGCGAGCACGTCTTCGGCGCTCGTTGCGGCCGGCACGACCGTCACTTTGCAGCCGAGGCCGGCAAACAGGCGCAGGATGTTGCGCTTGACGCCGTAGTCCAGGCAGACGACGTGGTATTTCGCGTCCGTCGCCTTGAGTTCACCGTAACCTTCATTCCACACCCACGGCGTTTCGGCCCATTGCGAGGACTGGCCCGAGGAGGCGATCTTGGCAAGGTCGAGACCTTCGAGGCCGCTCCAGGCTTTGGCTTCGGCCTTCAGCGTCTCGGTGTCGAAGACGCCGTTCGGGTCGTGGGCGATCACCGCGTTCGGAGCGCCGTTCTCACGGATCCAGGCGGTCAGCGCGCGCGTGTCGATGCCGCAGAGACCGATGACGCCGCGGGCCTTCAGCCATTGGTCGAGGTGCTTGGCGGCGCGGTAGTTCGAAGGGTCCGTGATGTCGGCCTTGAAGATGACGCCGACGGCGCCATGGCGGGCGGCAGGGGTCAGATCCTCGATGTCTTCATCGTTGGTGCCGATATTGCCGATATGCGGGAAGGTGAAGGTGACAATCTGGCCGAGATAGGAAGGGTCCGTCAGGATCTCCTCATAGCCGGTCAGCGCGGTGTTGAAGACCACTTCGKCCGGCACCTTGCCGGTGGCGCCGATGCCCTTGCCTTCGATGACCGTGCCGTCGGCAAGAACGAGCAGGGCGGTCGGCTTTTCGATTGTCCAGGGTGCTGTCGCGGTCATCTTCATCCCGTTTCCGGCGATCGGTCACGCGTTGCCGCGGCTGGCCGCCTTTTGATCTCGCAGGCGTGTGGACGCGGCAATGCCGCGCGCTTCAAGCCTGATCACGAATTTTGGTGCAGGTGGCGGTAAATAGCCACGCAATCGCTTGCGGTCAATCTTTGTAGCCGAGATTGCTGCCGTTTTCCTGCGCTTTATCGCACTGACCGCGCAATTTATTTGATCCCCCGCATCAGCGTGGTTTATGAAGCGGCATCAAAACAGGAGTGAAGACCATGCTGCGCGATCAACTCGCCACCCAGCTGAAAGAGGCGATGAAGGCCAAGAATGCGGAGCGGCTTTCCACCGTCCGGCTGATTCAGGCCGCGGTCAAGGACCGCGATATCGCCAATCGCGGCATTGGCAAGGAGCAGGCGAGCGACGACGAGATCCTGCAGATTCTCGCCAAGATGGTGAAGCAGCGCGACGAATCGGCCAAGATCTACGAGGAGAATTCCCGGCCGGAGCTTGCCGCCAAGGAGCGCGCCGAAATCATCGTCATCCAGGATTTCATGCCGAAGCAGCTTTCCGACAGCGAAGTGCGCGCCAACGTCTCGGCGATCATCGCCGAGACGGGTGCCGCAGGCGCCAAGGACATGGGCAAGGTGATGGCGGCGCTCAAGGAGCGTTATGCCGGCCAGATGGATTTCGCCAAGGCGTCGGCGACCGTCAAGGAACTGTTGAACGGATAAGCTTCAGATAACGCGTCTTGCCTGCGGTTCGTCACGGACCGCAGGCCCGAGCACCGCTTCGGCGGCAGCATCGATGATGGCGAATTTCGCCGCCTGATAATTCCAATATTCACGGATGAAGTGGCCCGACAGCCAGAAGTCGCCCTTGCGGGAGGGTTCCGTCCAGCCAATGCTCTCCATGGTCGCTGCCTGCATCAGAAGCCGCTTCAGGTGGGTATTGGAGATCATGAACTGTTCGCGGATTTCCCTGAGCGACAGAGGGCCGAGCACGACGCGATCGGCCGTCCTTGGAAAATCGGGAAGGCGCGATATCAGGTAGTCCATCACCAGCCCGCCGGAATTCGCCCAGTTGAAGAGGTTGAAGGTAGCACCTGGATTGCGGACCGCTTCACTTCCTATGATCGCCCTTGCGATTAGCGGCTGGATCGCTGCCATCATCGCCGAGGGGTCGGCGGTGATCTTATCGGCGCGCTCACCGCCGTCGAGGCTGTCGAGGATCATCATATGGGCGACGAGCCATCGGGTGAAATGCTGCTCGGCGATTTCGGTAGGCTCCAGGTAACGTGTGCGCTTATCGGGGCCGGGAACCGGTCGCAGGAAACGATAGGCCAGCATTTCCTGCATGAAGGCCGCGGCCGTGTTGCGGCTGGCAATGTCGTTCCTGACTGCAAAATCGATGAAGCGGCCGGAATAGAGGCCGCCGCTCTTCCCGTCGTCGGAATAACCGTAATGAAGCGCGAAGCCGGCATGGGCCATCAGCCAGCGCTGCTGCGCGGCGAAGATCGAGGCGATGCGCGGGCTCTCGCGATAGATGGCGAGCATCTGATCGGCGCAATGCAGGATGGCAGCGAGAAAGCGATCGTCTGCTGCGAGATTGTCCGCGGTAAAAGCCATTTGGAGAGGTCCAGGGAGTTCGGCGCATACATCTTTCATGCAGGCGCCGCCTGTCAACGGTTTTGTCAATAAGCGGTTAATTTCAAAGGGAGAGTTGTCGTAAGGAGAGCCACAATTTAAGAAGGCAGGAGCTGGGGGCGCTCCTGCCTTCTTGCTCTTTGCTTCCACCGGCACGCAGGGCCGAAGCCCAAGCCGGAGGGTATTTGCAAAGGCACCCTTGCGAAGCGGCGCCGGGGGTAGGGATGGTGCTTCGCTCGGGGATCGCTTTGTTGAGATCGAACCTATTGCGGTGCGGCGGCTTATTCAAATTACAAAAAAATAATAATTGCCGGAATCGGCGGATTGGGAGGCGTCGAGGCGGACTCTCGGGAGGTGGCGCAGAGGATGATGAAGCGCAATCATCTGAGGAAATAATCCATTGTTTCCAAAAGATTTTTTCTCATCTCTGTTGGATGCCGCCGCCCTCGCTGTAGCTTTTCTGACGGCGGAATTCCGGCTCTGAAGGGACAATAATGTCGCACCCTGTCGCAGGGGGCGATAACGCGTTGTTGATTGGATAATCGGAGCCGCCGATGACCGCCACATAGCCTGTGAATAGTGGGTTTTCATGACAAGTTTCGTGGCATGGAGCGGAAAAGCAGCTTATATGGAGATTGGCCAAGAGGTATAAATGCGCTTTTCCAACACCTTTCTCGATGATATTCGCGACCGCGTTCCGATTTCGAACGTGATCGCGCGCCGCGTCAGCTGGGACAAGCGCAAGACCAACGTGTCGCGCGGCGATTACTGGGCCTGCTGCCCGTTCCACGGCGAGAAATCACCGAGCTTCCACTGCGAGGACCGAAAGGGCCGTTATCATTGCTTCGGCTGCGGTGTCACCGGAGACCATTTCCGCTTCCTGACGGAACTTGAAGGTCTGAGTTTCCCCGAGGCGGTGCAGCAGATCGCCGATATGGCCAGCGTGCCGATGCCGCTTGCCGATCCTGTGATGGAGAAGCGCGAGAAGGAGCGCGGCTCGCTGATCGACGTCATGGAGATGGCGACACAATTTTTTCAGGATCAGCTGCAGACGGCGAATGGGGCGAGGGCGCGCGCCTATCTGCGCGACCGCGGATTGACGGGCCGCACCATCGAGACCTTCCGTCTCGGCTTTGCGCCCGACAGCCGCAATGCGCTCAAGGAATTCCTCGCCGGCAAGGGTGTCTCCAAGGAGCAGATCGAGGCCTGCGGTCTGGTCGTCCATGAAAACGTGCCGGTTTCCTACGATCGTTTCCGCGACCGCATCATGTTCCCGATCCTCTCGTCGCGGGAAAAGGTGATCGCCTTTGGCGGCCGCGCCATGTCGGCCGATGCGCCGGCGAAATATCTGAACTCCAACGAGACGGAGCTCTTCCACAAGGGCAACGTCCTTTACAATTTCGCCCGCGCGCGGCGCGCGATCCAGGGACCGGGCCGCAGCGACGCTCAGGACGACAATGCGACCGGCACAATCATCGCCGTCGAAGGCTATATGGACGTGATCGCGCTGCATCAGGCGGGCATCGAGAATGCCGTTGCGCCGCTCGGCACGGCGCTCACCGAAAACCAGCTCGAACTGCTCTGGAAGATGGTGCCGCAGCCGGTGCTCTGCTTCGACGGAGACGGCGCCGGCATCCGCGCCGCCAATCGCGCCGCCGAACTGGCGCTGCCGCATCTGAAGCCCGGCCGTTCCGTTCGCTTCGCGCTTCTGCCCGACGGTAAGGATCCCGACGATCTGGTGCGCGATGACGGGCGCGCGCCTTTCGACAAGGTGATGAGCCAGGCAAAGCCGCTCTCCGAGATGCTGTGGAGCCGGGAGATCAACACCGGCAAGTTCGATACGCCCGAGGCGCGCGCCGAGCTCGAGGCGCGGCTGAAGCAACTGGTCGCCGTCATCGCCGACGAGAACGTCCGTCGTCACTACCAGCAGGATATTCGCGACCGGCTGAACGCCTTGTTCCAGCCGCAGTTCCAGAACCGCAATAATGGCGATCGCCGCGGCGGCTTCAACGGCAATGGCAATTACCGGACGGGCCGCGACAATGCGGGCAAGGCAGGGCCGAAAAGCCCGAGCGTCATTTCCGAAAGGCTCGCCCGCTCAGGCCCGGTGCGCGGCCACCAGAACAATACGGCGCTGCGGGAATGCGTGCTCGCTCTGACCGTCGTCAATCACCCCTCGCTGATGATCGACGATTATGACGAGATCGCCGCGATCGAATATGACAGCCGCGAGCTGCAGCGGCTCTGGTCGGCGATGCTGGGGGCAGCCGCGGCCGTCGCCGGGCCGCATCTGACGCGCGAATATCTGACCGAAAGGCTGGAATTCGAAGGCTTCGGCCCGCTCATCAAGAGCCTCGACCAGCAGGTGCGCAATGCCCGGCTGTGGATCGCGACCGAGGAGGCGGCGATGGAGGATGCGCGTGAGGGATACCGCCAGGCGCTGGCTTCCCACAAGCGGGCGAAGGCGCTGCGCCGGCAGAAGATCGAGCTCGAGCGCGAGATCGCGCTGGCGACCGAAGCCGGCGACGGCGAGGCGATCGTTCAACTGATGCGAGCGCAGCAGGAAGTGCATTTCGAAGGGGTGCGCCTCGAGAACCAGGAGGCCATCATCGATGGCTTCGGCGTGCTTTCCGGCCGCGTCAAAGGGGCGGCGAACCACTGATGTCGCTGACTGAACGCAATGAACCGGGCTTTTCCGCTTCCGGCGCGCTGTTTTCTTCCGGCCGCTCGCCGCTCGATATCCTCAAGCAAGTCTACGGCTATTCCTCCTTCCGCGGCAAGCAGCAGCAGGTCGCCGAGCATGTGGTTTCCGGCGGCGATGCGGTCGTGCTCTTTCCCACGGGCGCCGGCAAGTCGCTGTGCTTCCAGATCCCGGCGCTCTGCCGCGACGGTGTCGGTATCGTCGTTTCGCCGCTGATTGCGCTGATGCGAGATCAGGTGGAGGCGATGAAGCAGCTCGGCATCCGCGCCGCAGCACTCAATTCGTCGCTGTCGCGCGAGGAGTTCGTCGAGGTTCGCCGCGCGCTTTCGGCGGGCCAGCTCGATCTTCTCTACGTGACGCCCGAGCGTATTCTGACCGATGGTTTCCGCGAGTTGATCGCCAACGAGAAGATCGCGCTGTTTGCGATTGACGAGGCCCATTGCGTCTCGCAATGGGGTCATGATTTCCGGCCGGAATATCGCGAACTCGGCCGGCTCGGCGAGCAATATCCCGGTGTTCCCAGAGTGGCGCTGACGGCGACGGCCGATCCGCATACGCGCGACGACATGATCGAGCGGCTGGGTTTGGATTCTGCTGAGATCTTCACCACCAGCTTCGACCGACCGAACATTGCCTACGAGATCGTCGAGCGCGACCAGCCGCGCCAGCAGTTGCTGCGGTTCCTGTCCGGCCACAAAGGCGACAGCGGCATCGTCTATTGCCTGTCGCGCGCCAAGGTCGAGGATACGGCCGAGTGGCTGAACGGGCAGGGCATTCGCGCGCGTGCCTATCATGCCGGCATGGACAGGGCGGTTCGTGACGCCAACCAGGATGCCTTCCTGAAAGAAGAGAATCTTTGCCTGGTCGCCACCGTCGCCTTCGGCATGGGCATCGACAAACCGAACGTGCGTTATGTTGCCCATCTCGACCTGCCGGGCTCGGTAGAAGCCTATTATCAGGAGACTGGGCGCGCCGGCCGCGACGGCCTGCCGTCCGAAGTCTGGATGGCCTATGGCATGGCCGACGTCATCCAGCGCGGCCGGATGATCGACGAGGGCAGTGCCGCCGCGGAGATCAAACGGGTCGAACGCGCCAAGCTCAATGCGTTGCTGGCGATCTGCGAGACCGCCTCCTGCCGCCGCCAGGCAATTCTTGCCCATTTCGGCGAAGCGCATGCCGGACAATGCGGCAATTGCGACACCTGCCTGAAGCCGGTAGAGACCTGGGAGGGCACGGAAGCGGCGATCAAGGCGCTGGCGGCCGTCTACCGCACCGGCGAGCGTTTCGGCGCTGGCCATGTCGTCGACGTGCTCCTCGGCAATGTCAACGAAAAGACCGAACGTTTCGGCCATGCCGAAATGCCGGTCTTCGGCGCCGGCAAGGATATTCCGGCGCGCGTCTGGCAGTCGGTCTTCCGCCAGCTGCTCGCCATGGGGTTGATCCGCGTCGACCACGAGGCTTTCGGGGCGCTGAAGCTGGAGCCGGAGGCGCGTGCCGTCTTCAAGCACGAGCGGCAGGTGTTCTTCCGCAAGGACCGGCCGGCCTCGGAACGGCGTACGAAGAAGGCGGAGCGCAGCGAGCGCAAATCGGGACTATCAGGCGCCGACGGCAGTCTCTTCGATGCGCTCAGGGCCGAGCGCATGGCGATTGCGAAATCGCTCGGCGTGCCGCCCTATGTCGTCTTTCCCGATACGACGCTGATCGCCTTTGCCACCGAGAAGCCACGAAGCCGCAAGGAACTGCTCGCCATATCAGGTGTCGGGCAGGCGAAGCTCGAACGCTACGGCGATGCCTTCCTGGAGATCATTCTGGCGCAGGACAACGGCTAACGAATCCGCCTGATCCTTGAGATCGGGCGAGGGGGCATGGTAGTGCTGCCTCTAAAGGAAGAGCGCCGATGGCCCAGAATATCTACGACCGACCGGAATTCTTCGCCGGATATAGCGGCATGAGGCGATCTGTCCACGGGCTTGACGGAGCATCCGAGTGGCCGGCGGTACGCGCGTTGCTGCCCGATCTTGCCGGCAAGCGTATCGTCGACCTCGGTTGCGGCTTCGGCTGGTTTTCGCGTTTCGCCGTGAGCCAGGGTGCTGCAAGGGTGCTTGCGCTCGACATCTCGGAAAAGATGATCGCGAGAGCGAGGGCCGATACGGCGGATGCCGCGATCACCTACGAGATCACCGATCTCGAGCATCTCACGCTTGCTCAAGCCTCCTTCGATTTCGCCTATAGCTCGTTGGCGCTGCATTATATCGAGGATTTCGCCGGTCTCGCCGCAACCGTCTATCGCGCGCTTTTGCCGGGATCGCATTTCGTCTTCACCATCGAGCATCCGATCTTCATGGCGCCGACCAATTCCGCCTGGACAACCGATGCCGAAGGGCGGCGCATCTGGCCGCTCGACCGTTATTCCGTCGAAGGTTCGCGCACCACCGACTGGCTCGCCAAGGGTGTCGTCAAGCAGCATCGCAAGTTCGGCACGACGCTCAACACCTTGATCGCGGCCGGCTTTGCCATTCGCCATGTCGAGGAGTGGAGCCCGAACGAAGATGAGCTCCAAGACAATCCAGACTGGGCGGAGGAGCTGGACCGGCCGATGTTCCTGCTGATCTCGGTTCAGCGCTGAGAAGACAAGCCGGCGGCAATATGCTAACCCGGCGGTAGCGCATCGGCCCGAAAATCGGAATCGATTTTTGGAAAGCACGATGCGCAGATTAAAAGTGTAACAGCGTCCTTTGCGCGTCTGATAAGACGCGCGGCGCTGTAGGGAAATCTCTGGGAAAGGCCGTCCATGACCTCGCAATTTCTCTCCCATCTCAGCAACGAGATCTCAGCGCTGAAGGATGCCGGCCTCTACAAATCCGAGCGCGTCATCAGCTCCAAGCAGGCGGGCGAGATCGTGATTTCCACCGGCGAGCGGGTGCTGAATTTCTGCGCCAACAACTATCTCGGCCTTGCCGACAACGAGGAACTGGCCGAGGCCGGCAAGCAGGCGCTCGACCGATACGGCTACGGCATGGCCTCGGTGCGCTTCATCTGCGGCACGCAGGAAGAGCATAAGCAACTCGAAGCGCGCATCTCCTCCTTCCTCGGCATGGAAGACACGATCCTCTATTCCTCCTGCTTCGACGCCAATGGCGGTCTGTTCGAGACGCTGCTGTCGGAAGAGGACGCGATCATCTCCGACTCGCTGAACCACGCCTCGATCATCGACGGCGTCAGGCTTTCGAAGGCCAAGCGTTTCCGCTACGCCAACAACGACATGGCGGCGTTGGAAGAAGAACTGAAAAAGGCCGAAGGCAGCCGCTTCAAGCTGGTCGCCACCGACGGCGTCTTCTCGATGGACGGCATCATCGCCAATTTGGGCGGTGTCTGCGATCTCGCCGAGAAATACGGTGCGATGGTCATGGTCGATGACAGCCATGCCGTCGGTTTCGTCGGCAAGAACGGTCGCGGCTCCGCCGAACATTGCGGCGTCGAGGGCCGGATCGACATTATCACCGGCACGCTCGGCAAGGCGCTCGGCGGCGCCTCGGGCGGCTATACCTCCGCCAAGGCGGAAGTCGTCGAATGGCTGCGGCAGCGCTCGCGGCCCTATCTGTTCTCGAACACGCTGGCGCCCGTCATCGCCGCTGCCTCGCTCAAGGTGTTTGACCTCATCGAAAACGGCGATGCCTTGCGCAAGCGTCTTTCCGACAATGCGGATCTCTTCCGCAGCGAAATGACCAAGCTCGGCTTCACGCTTGCCGGCGAAGGCCATCCGATCATCCCCGTGATGCTGGGGGAGGCTAAGCTCGCCCAGGATATGGCCGGCCTGATGCTGAAGAAGGGGATCTATGTGATCGGCTTCTCCTTCCCCGTCGTGCCGAAAGGCCAGGCCCGCATCCGCACGCAGATGTCGGCGGCGCATTCGCGGGCGGATGTCGAGCGGGCGATCGCGGCCTTTGCCGAGACAGGGCGGGAACTGGGTGTGATTTGAGTTTGACGGCGTGCCGTGTCGCCCCCTCATCCGCCCTACGGGCACCTTCTCCCCGCTGGGGAGAAGAGGGGATAGCAAAGTCGGGCGCCAAGTAAGGGTGGATATTGTCGATGTCGAACATGATGAAGGCGCTGGTCAAAGCGAAACCGGAAGTCGGGCTTTGGATGGAGAATGTGCCGGTTCCCGAGGTCGGGCCGAACGATGTGCTGATCCGGGTGAAGAAATCGGCGATCTGCGGCACCGACGTCCATATCTGGAACTGGGACCAGTGGGCGCAGAAGACCATTCCGGTGCCGATGGTGGTCGGCCATGAATTCTCCGGCGAGATCGCCGAGATCGGCTCAGCGGTCACCCGCTATCATGTCGGCGAGCGGGTCTCCGGCGAGGGGCATATCGTCTGCGGCAAGTGCCGCAACTGCCGGGCGGGCAGGGGGCATCTCTGCCGCAACACGCTCGGCGTCGGCGTCAACCGCCCGGGTTCGTTCGGTGAGTTCGTCTGTATTCCCGAAAGCAATGTCGTGCCGATCCCGGATGATATTTCCGACGAGATCGCCGCAATCTTCGATCCGTTCGGCAATGCCGTGCACACGGCGCTTTCCTTCGATCTCGTTGGCGAGGACGTGTTGGTTACCGGCGCCGGGCCGATCGGCATCATGGGCGCGCTCGTCGCCAAGCGATCCGGCGCCCGCAAGGTCGTCATCACCGATATCAACCCGCACCGGCTGGAGCTGGCGCGCAAGCTCGGCATCGACTATGTCGTCGACGCATCGAAGGAAAACCTCGCCGACGTGATGAAGGCGATCGGCATGACGGAGGGATTCGACGTCGGGCTCGAAATGTCGGGGGCCGCACCTGCCTTCCGCGACATGATCGACAAGATGAACAATGGCGGCAAGATCGCCATTCTCGGCATCGCGCCGGCCGGCTTCGAGATCGACTGGAACAAGGTGATCTTCAAGATGCTCAATCTCAAGGGCATCTACGGCCGCGAGATGTTCGAGACCTGGTACAAGATGATCGCCTTCGTCCAGGGCGGCCTTGATCTTGCGCCCATCATCACCCACCGGATCGGCATCGACGATTTCCGCGACGGCTTCGAGGCGATGCGGTCGGGCAATTTGCGAGGATTGAAAGTGTTAGAGCGTCCTTTGTGCGTCCGAAAGGACGCACGGCGCTCTAAGCGCGCATATATCGTCTGCACAACTGCAAAAATGGTGGAAACAACTGCTACAGCGGGCAAAATTCTTGCTGCCCTTGTCTTTTGTTCGCCGCATCTTAAATAAGGCTTCGCAATCGCTGCCGCGGTTCGAAGCCTGTGGATAAGGCTTTTTCCGTATTTTTGTGGGCTTTTTTTCCGGAAAAGCTTGACGAGAACAAAAAATGTGGGAATCACCGTTCGACTTGTTGAATGGTGAACTGGGTCAAGGCGGATCGCGCAACCATGGCCGGAAATCCAAAAGCAAGAAAGCTTTGCTGTCCGGTGCCGGTAATCGTGGTTAATCAGGCTTTAAATGTCATCCCGTTAGGTGGGCAAAGGTGATTCGAGGGCGGCGCGTGCGGCGCGTCAGGCCCTGAGACAGCCCGTTCACCGTAGCGAGATTGGATAGCGTCAGGAAGGCGACGATATAAATGGCAACCAAGGTCAAAGAGAACGAAGACGCGGAAGTCGAACGCGACGGCGCAAGCGACGGCCCTCTTCTCGATCTTTCCGACGACGCGGTCAAGAAGATGATCAAAGCCGCCAAGAAGCGCGGCTATGTGACCATGGACGAGCTCAACGCGGTCCTGCCGTCCGAAGAAGTGACGTCCGAGCAGATCGAAGACACGATGTCGATGCTGTCCGACATGGGCATCAACGTCATCGAAGACGAGGAAGCCGAGGAAGCCGGTGCTTCCGGCGGCAGCGATGACGACGACGCCGGCGGCGACGAGGAGAGCGAAGGCGGCGAACTCGCGCCTTCGAGCGGCACGGCGCTGGCGACCGCCAAGAAAAAAGAACCGACCGACCGTACCGACGATCCGGTTCGCATGTACCTGCGCGAGATGGGCTCGGTGGAGCTTCTTTCCCGCGAGGGCGAAATCGCGATCGCCAAGCGGATCGAGGCCGGCCGCGAGACGATGATCGCGGGTCTCTGTGAGAGCCCGCTGACCTTCCAGGCGCTGATCATCTGGCGCGACGAACTCAACGAAGGCACGACGCTGCTGCGCGAGATCATTGATCTCGAAACGACCTATTCCGGCCCTGAAGCCAAGGCTGCGCCGCAGTTCCAGAGCCCCGAGAAGATCGAGGCCGATCGCAAGCTCGCAGAAGAGAAGGAAAAGACCCGTCGCGCCCGCTCCGGTGACGACGACATTACCGATGTCGGCGGCGAAGGCCTGCCTCCCGAAGAGGAGGAAGAGGACGAGGACGAATCCAACCTTTCGCTGGCGGCGATGGAAGCCGAGCTTCGCCCGCAGGTGATGGAGACGCTGGATACGATCGCCGAGACCTACAAGAAGCTGCGCAAGCTGCAGGACCAGCAGGTCGAGCAGCGGCTGTCGGCTTCCGGCACGCTGTCCACGGCCCAGGAGCGCCGCTACAAGGAACTCAAGGATGAGCTCATCAAGGCCGTCAAATCTCTGTCCTTGAACCAGAACCGCATCGACGCCCTGGTCGAGCAGCTCTACGACATCAACAAGCGCCTCGTTTCCAACGAGGGCCGCCTGCTGCGTCTGGCCGAATCCTACGGCGTCAAGCGCGACTCCTTCCTGGAGCAGTATCAGGGCGCCGAACTTGATCCGAACTGGATGAAGTCGATCGGCAATCTGGCCGCTCGCGGCTGGAAGGAATTCGCCAGGGGCGAAAACACGACGATCCGCGACATTCGCCAGGAAATCCAGAATCTGGCGACCGAGACTGGTATCTCGATCTCGGAATTCCGCCGCATCGTCCATATGGTGCAGAAGGGCGAGCGCGAAGCGCGCATCGCCAAGAAGGAAATGGTTGAAGCGAACCTTCGCCTCGTCATCTCCATCGCCAAGAAATACACGAACCGCGGCCTGCAGTTCCTCGACCTCATTCAGGAAGGCAATATCGGCCTGATGAAAGCGGTCGACAAGTTCGAATACCGCCGCGGTTACAAGTTCTCGACTTATGCGACATGGTGGATCCGTCAGGCGATCACCCGTTCGATCGCCGACCAGGCCCGCACGATCCGCATTCCGGTGCACATGATCGAGACGATCAACAAGATCGTCCGCACATCGCGCCAGATGCTGCACGAGATCGGCCGCGAGCCGACGCCGGAAGAACTGGCCGAAAAGCTGGCCATGCCGCTCGAAAAGGTCCGCAAGGTCCTGAAGATCGCCAAGGAGCCGATCTCGCTCGAAACCCCGGTGGGCGACGAAGAGGATTCGCATCTCGGCGATTTCATCGAGGACAAGAACGCGCTGCTGCCGATCGACGCCGCCATCCAGGCGAACCTGCGCGAGACGACGACCCGTGTTCTCGCCTCGCTGACGCCGCGCGAGGAACGTGTTCTGCGCATGCGCTTCGGCATCGGCATGAACACCGACCACACGCTCGAAGAAGTCGGTCAGCAATTCTCGGTCACTCGCGAACGTATCCGCCAGATCGAGGCGAAGGCGCTGCGCAAGCTGAAGCATCCGAGCCGCTCCAGAAAGCTGAGAAGCYTCCTCGACAGCTAAGGCTTCGGCCACGCCATTCTGATTGGAAAAGCCGGGCTGCGTGCCCGGCTTTTGCTTTTGTGATTAATACCAATGATCCCGGCATCTTTCTTGTCCCTCCACGGTGACAAGCCTATAATCCGGCCACGGGGGAAGGCATCGATCGCAACCCGCGAGCGAGGGCTGACGTGTGCCTGCGTGAACGAATCCTCCGCTAGATCCGGATAATTTCAGGCCTGACAGGCCTGAAATCTGAGTCTGGATCCACATCAAAGAAATAGAGCATGACCTCGTCCRAAAACCGCTGACACTTTTCGGCATCATGCTCTGGGAGGTGCGACATGACCACTTACATTCTTTTGATCAATTGGACGGATCAGGGCATCCGCAATATTCGCGACTCGGCAAAACGGCTCGATGCGGCGAAGAAATTGCTCGCCGGCGTCGGAGGCTCCTTCAACCAGTTCTTTCTGACGATGGGCGGGCACGACATGGTCGCCGTCTGCGAGGCGCCCGATGACGCCGTCATGGCGCATTTTACCCTCTCGCTGGCGATGGGCGGCAATGTCCGCACGGAGACGCTGAAGGCATTCCCGGAGGCCGCCTACCGGGATCTCATCGGGTCGCTCGGGTAGCTAGAGCCTTTCCGGGTTAGATTGAAGCATTCTGTTGGCTCAAACGGAGTCGGATGGTCGGCCGGCCGGCGCGCGTCGTAGCCCAGCTCTACGGCCAAGCCGGCCGGTCGATCAGCCGGCCCGTTTCAGCCAACCTTCCCGCAGATTTGCCTGGCAAATCTGCAAGACTCAGAATCGCCGGGCGCACCTATCGCTTCGCCCTGGCGAAGCGGTGCGGCCGGTGGGCCGGGCATCTTTCCGCCAGGATCAGAGGCGATCGGCTCGGACGTACCAAGAGGTATGCCCTTCGCCAATCGCCTCTGCCCTGACAAAAACCTGCTCCGGCAGAATGCTTCAATCTAACCCGGAAAGGCTCTAGGGCCGGCGATCGTCGATCTTAGACGTTGCGGAGCACTCGCTGCGCTGGCAGTGTTGCGGCGTGCTTCAATTTCTGCGGCAGGCTCCGGCCCGACTTTTCGGCAAGCTCATAATGAAAGCGCTCATCAGTTTCATGATCGTCATCGATCGTCCGACAGCCGCTTCCTGACCGATGGAACTGGCGGCGGACAAATGGGATGACGGGATCCGGCGGGGCGCTACGGCGTCGTTCGCGCTGCATGCCATCGCGATCCTGCTCCTGCTGCTGCTATTGCCGAAGGCCGAGCCGCCGCTGCCATTGCCGGATGACGGCCTCTCGGTGGAGATCGTTCCTCAGGCCGCGGAATCGCTGAAAATGCCTGAGCCGACCAAGGCGCCTTCGCCGGAACAGGCAAAGCCCGAGGCCGCAGAGCCTGAAGCCGAGCCGGCTGCGCCCATTTCGAATAATCCGCCTGCTGCGGCAATGCCCTCCGCGGCACCGATCACTGCGCCGATGCCAAAGTCGGCGGAATTCGTCGAGGCAAGGCAGTTGTTTTCCGACAAGGTCCTTGCCGATCCACGCAGCCGCCGCGCCCGCGAGGCACTGCGTGGCCTTGCCGGCAGCGAGCGCAATCTGCAGCTCTGTGATCTCGAGGCGCTGGAGCAGGTGCGCCGGGCGCAGCCGGCCATGGCGCCCGATACGCTTGCGCCCTATGCGATGGCGGCGGAGAAGGTCAGTGGCAATAGGGTCGAGGTGAAGGGCGGCGCTTTCCGCAGCAATCGCAAGTGGTACAACATTCAGTTCAAATGCGAGCTCGATGCCGGCTCCGGCGAGGTTATGTCCTTCGCCTTTCTTGTCGGCGATGCCATTCCGCGAGATGAATGGCAGGAGCACAATCTGGTGGCCGAGGATGGAGCCGCCGACCAATAACTCTCGTCGCTGCTGCGATCACGCGGTTTTTTTCTTTTGTGGCTTGATGCTGCCGGCTTTAGGGGCCACATCGCTGCTGTGACAGAAGAAGACGTGGAACCGGCGGAAACGCAGCACGAAACGGGAAGGCAGCGGCCTGAAATCCGCTGGGGCGTCGTTGCGTCCGTTGTTGTGCATATTCCTATCGTTGCTCTTCTGATTTTCGGGCTGCCGAAGATTGAGCCGAAGCCTGTTGAAGACGAGAGCGTGAAGGTGGAGCTCGTTCCGCCGCCGGAGGAGAAGAAACCGGAGCCCAAGGAAAAACCACCGGAGCCGAAGCCGCCGGAAGAAGCCAAGAAGGAACCACCTCCACCTCCACCGCCGCCTCCGCCACCATCGCCACCTCCGCCGGCCATCAAGACTCCCGAGCAAGCCAAGCCGAGGCCTATGCCGACTCTGAGCCCTGTCATCGAGTTTGGCGACAGGAATAGCGGCCCCGAAAAGTCGTTGGCGGGAAATTCTCCTCAGGGCGAAACCAAACCCGCAACAACTCCGCCGCAGCACGATGCCGAACCGGCGCAGATGCCGACAAAGGCTGCTGCAGAAAAACCAAAAACTGAAGAGCCTCCGTCAATGCCGGTGCCAGACGATGTGAAGCTTCCTGAGGTCGCGACGACTGACGTTTCCCCAGAGCGTAATGGGCCGCCGACCGACGTCTCTGGCGAAGCCAATACAAGTATCGAGGAGGCCAAGCCGCCGGAGCAGCAGACCGCTGAGAAGCCGAAAGTGATAGCTAAGGACGATCTGCCCAAGGCAAAAACGCTGTTTTCACGGACGGAAGATGGCAGTTTGTTTGCGCAAACTGCAGTCAATGGTCTTCCGCGCAAAGAGCGAGTGGCCACGCTTTGCGCTACCGAGCTTCAGGGCCAACTCGTTCACGGTTCACCGAGTTATCTACCGTTCGCATTGCCTAGTTTTGGGTTGCGAACCGGTACCATTCTTGATGTGAAGGATGCTGCCTTTGGCACGGTCAAGGGCTGGTACCAGGTTCGTTTCCGTTGCGAGGTGGATGAGGAAGCCACGAAAGTCGTATCGTTTGCCCACGAAGTTGGTGKATTGATCCCCCGCAGTCAGTATGCGAAATATGAAATTCGTGACTAGTCCTAGCGATCCTGGATTGCGTCTCATTCGGGAACAAGCCACGCGCAAGGAACCGCACCTAGCCTTTTCTCATGGCCGTGATGATTCCGGTGAAGAAGAGGACAGATGATATGTCGAACGAGATTGAGCGTTTTTTTGAACGTCAGGATGAAGCCGTGAGCGCGGTGTTCCTGGAAAACAAAGGCGATGAGCTGACCGATATTCTGGTGGCTGCTCTGGAAGAGGCTTTCGAAATCCTTCTCGAAGCCGCGCCCGCCGAAACCGTTCATTGAGGTCGCAGAGGGCCCGCTCAGTCTGCCAATGTGTGCTGACCGATCGCGCCGCTTGCGGTGCCCCGCCTTGTCGGGACAATGCGCCAGCATCAATGGCCTAGATATCATGTCGATTTTCCAAGAGGATCAACCACCCTCAGCGGGCGCGCTTGATGCCCGTCTGGCCGGTTACCGGTTCGAACGCGATGCGCTCGGCCGTTCCGCCGCGCGCGTCTTCCGGCTGGAAGCTCTCGGGTTGCCGACGCTTTATCTGAAGGTCGAAGAGGCTGGTCCCTTCGGCGAACTCGCTGACGAAGCAACCAGGCTTCATTGGCTCAAGGCTTCCGGTCTGCCATGTCCCGATATCATCGCAGAGGACAGTGACGGTGTGCACAACCGGCTGCTGATCAGCGCGTTGTCCGGGAGTGACCTCGCCAGCGCATCGGCGCTGACGCCGCTTGCGCGGGTCGAACTGCTGGCTGCGGCACTCCTCGATCTGCATCGCCTGCCGATCGCATCCTGCCCCTTCGATCACCGCCTGAAGATGCGTATTGCGGCGGCGAAAGCACGGATGCAGGCCGGCATCGTCGACGAGACCGATTTCGATGAGACGCGACTTGGAAAGAGTGCGGAGGCTCTGCTTGCCGAACTCGAAAGCGGGAGGCCTGGCCGCGAGGATCTCGTCGTTACCCATGGTGATGCCTGCCTGCCGAATTTCGTCTTCTCCGAAGACGGGTTTTCGGGCTATATCGACTGCAGCCGTCTCGGCGTCGCCGACCGCTATCAGGATATCGCGCTCGCCTGCCGTAGCATCGCCTACAATTTCGGCGAGGCGCTGGTGCAGCCCTTCCTTGATCGCTATGGCATGTCGGCCACGGATCCTGCAAGGCTCGATTATTATCAACTGCTCGACGAATTCTTCTAAAGCGCGTCGCGATCTTTCAGATTCGCCCTCGCGCTTTAGGTCTTTATTTTTACGCATGTCGTTGTCGCAAAACCGCTGCACACTTTTGCGCGACCTGCTTTAGGCAGGCATCCTAGCCGCCACGATTGCGTCATCTCACGGCGGCTGGCAGAGTGACCGGCGATCGGATCTGCGGGCAGATAATGGCGAAAAACCAGTTCAGGATGTTGCGCTCGGCGCTGGCTGGCGTCGAAGCGGTGGAGGCGGAAACGCACCACAGCTTTGCGCGGCATACGCATGAGCAGTTCGGCATCGGACTGATATCCGCCGGGGCGCAGTCGTCGCTCAGCGGCCGCGGCATGGTGGAGGCTGAGGCCGGCGACATCATCACGGTCAATCCGAACGAGGTGCATGACGGCGCGCCGATCGGCGAGGGCCGATCCTGGCGCATCCTCTATTTCGATCCGAGCATCGTCAGTGGCCTGTCGCAAGAGATCAGCGAAGACGGGGCAGGGCGATCGGAAATCCCGCATCCGGTCATCCGCAATGCGGCGATCGCCGCCCGTTTCGAGACGCTGTTTCGTACGGTGACCGGCGATGGAGCGGCGGATGGGCTGCTTTGCGAGGAACTGCTTCTGCAGCTCATCGCCGATGTCATGCGCGAGCGCTGCGGTACCGAAGAGCGGCCGCTGGTGCCGGCGTCGATCCGCGCGGCCCGAGACCTGATCGACGACGATCCGCTTGCCGCCGTCTCGCTCGCCGATCTCTCCAGGAAAAGCGGGCTCAGCCGCTTCCAGGTGCTGCGCGGTTTTGCCAAGGCAACGGGCTTGACGCCGCATGCCTATCTCGTCCAGGCCCGCATCCATATCGCCCGACGGCTGATCGCTCAGGGCATGCCGCTTGCGGAAGCGGCTTTTGCCAGCGGCTTTGCCGACCAGAGCCACATGACGCGGGTCTTCGTGCGCAAATACGGTCTGTCGCCGCGCCTTTATGCCGGCGCCTTTCTCTGAGCGTCTGCAATTTCGTTCAAGACCCTGATCCATCCCTGCTGTTTTCTCGGCGCATCCAACAGGAGACGCTGAATGTCGAGGCAGGTTCAAGGTTATCTCTATCTGGCGCTGGCGATGCTGACGGTCGGAAGCACTGTGATCGCAAGCAAGCTGATCGCGTCGGGTCTGCCGCCGTTCAGCGCCACCGCATTGCGCTTCGCCATCGCCTTTCCGGTCTTACTCCTGTTGATGCGGGCGACCGGCGCGCGGCTGCCGAGGTTTTCCCGACATGACCGGCTCATCCTCATCATCCAGGCCGGGGCCGGCAGCGTTGGTTATACGACGCTGCTGATCTCCGGCCTCAGCCTGACCTCGGCCGCCAATGCCGGCGTCATCATCGGCACGCTGCCGGTGGTTTCGGCCGCAATCTCCATCCTGCTGCTTCGCGAACGGCCGCAGTGTGCCCTGCTTCTCGCCGTGGCGCTTGCGACGGCGGGCGTGCTGTCGATCGCCTTCACGCCGGATGCGGCAGGCGGATCATTGGCCGGCAATGCGTTGATCTTCTGCGCCGTCGTCTGCGAGGGGTTGTTCATCCTGCTCAACAAAAGACTGAACACCGTGATTGCGCCGCTTGCGCAGTCGACGCTGATGGCCGGCATCGGTTTCATCGTCGCCGCTATCCCGGCTATTTTCGAAGCGCCTTTCGCACATGATATTTCCGCAAGCGCTGTAGGCGCCGTCGTCTATTATGCGCTAGTGCCGACCGTCGGCGGATTTTTGCTCTGGTATGCGGGCGCAGAAAGGGTGAGCGGCACGGAAGCGGCGCTCTTCACCGCGCTGGCTCCGGTTTCCGCCGTCGTGCTTGCCTTCATCATCCTTGGCGAGCCGGTTGGGCTCCACCAGTTCGCCGGTATCGCCTGCGTGCTTGCGGCCGTGCTCGGTCTTGCTTTTGCCGGGAGCCGTACAGTGAAACTTGCCAGCGGGAGATAGATCATGCAGTTCAGCCATTCCGATGCCATGTGGCAGGCCTTTCCGGAGCTTCGCGCCGGCGCGCTGCATGCAGGAGGGATCCGTGCGGATGCCGATGTCGAGGCGGCCATCGCAGACTTCAACGCAATCGCCGAGGCCCGGCTGACGCAAGCGCAGGAAGGCGAATTCCCCGAAATCCAGGCCTGGCGGCGCGGCTTTTCCCGCATGGGCCTGAAGCCGACGCAATATCGCTGCGCTTCCGAGGCGCTACTGCGCCGCTTCCGCCAGGAACATGCGCTGCCGCGCCTGCATCCGCTCATCGATCTCTGCAATTCGATTTCGCTCGCCTTCGCCATTCCGATCGCCGTCTTCGACACTGAAAAGATCGCTGGCGATCTCCAGGTCCGGCGGGCGAGGGGTGACGAGACCTATCTGACCTTTGGCGGCGAAATCGAACATCCCGAGCCGAACGAAGTGATCTTCGCAGATGCCGGGGAGAACGCACATGCACGGCGCTGGACGAACCGGCAGAGCGGGCTTTCGGCGCTGCGGGAGACGACGCACTCGGTGCTGATCGTTGTCGAGGCCCTGCACGTCTCCGCCGGCGACGACATCGCCAGGCTGGTCGAAACAGTTGCGGATGCGCTTACGCGGCACTGGCCGGCGGCGCCGAAAACGGCGAGGCTAAGTCCGGTATCGCCGCGTTTCGAGTTCTAAGGGCGCAGCATTTCAGGGAAAGCTGCGTTCGAGGCCTTGGGCCGGCCGCATGCCCGCCCTATCTCCATGCGATCGATATCTCCTGGAGACGAACCCCATGTCAGATAAGTCGTTCAAGATTCCGGGGCCGGATCATCCGATCACCGTCGAGCACAATCCCTCCCGCGTCGTCGTCACGCTCGGCGGCAAGACGATTGCCGATACCCGCGATGCGCTGACGCTGTGCGAGGCCTCCTATCCGCCGGTGCAATATATTCCGCGCAGGGATGTGGACATGTCGCTGCTTCAACGCACCGACCACAGCAGCCATTGCCCCTATAAGGGCGACGCTTCCTATTACAGCATCATTCCGGGCGGCGAGCGCTCGAAGAATGCCGTCTGGACCTACGAGGCGCCGAATGCCGCGGTCAGCAGCATCAAGGATCATCTCGCCTTCTATCCCGACCGCGTCGACGGTATCGAGGAGATGGCCTCTCCGGAAGCCGGCGCCTTCTGACGGTACGCATGACACGGAAACCCGTTCCGGCGGAACATGTTGTCCGCCGGACCGTTAGGATCACCTGGAGCATTTCTGTTTCTCCGAATCACGGAAATGCTCTGGCTTTTTTTGTGCAATTCCGGATGCAAAACCGCTGCGCACTTTGCCGGAATTGCTGCAGGGGATGTGTCGTGCCAAAATTCTATTTTCAGCTCTTCGATCGTGATGGCGCCGGGACGACCGAGACGGCCTATGATTTTGAATCCATCGAAGCTGCGAAAGCCGAGGCACGGCGCGTGTTGGCGGAGATGGCCACCGAAGGCTTGCCGGCGGCACCTCTGAATATGATGTCGGTGGAACTCTTCGATGAAAGCCGGCGACCGCTCGCAGAAATCCGGCTGATTCTCGAAGAAATTGCAAAACAGCCACGATAGGCACGCCGACCTGTGAATGCCTGTCGATCAAGCCAAAGCAATCAAAAAACTATGTCAAATTTAATTGCCGGCTATGAAGGCGGGTCTTAGCGTCGCGCCAATCGACCGAGTCGGATTGATGCGTAGGAGTGACCGGCGGCAGCCCTTAAACCGCAGCCGCTATCGTAAGACGTCGAGCCATTCATTGTGGAAGATGAGGCTGGCAACCGTGACCGGATCGCCGCTTTCGTCGCGAACGGTGATGGCGATCGTCATGCGATCGCCCGCCGGCAATTCGTCGCGGGCCACATCCAGCAGGATGCGGGTCAGCTCTTTCGGAATGTCTTCACGAGATTTGAGCTCGGTGCCGTGCTCGTCGCGCGTGGGACCTTCCCCGTTGTGTAGATCGAAATAGTAGCGAGCCATGTTCTTTCCTGCGCGTCACAGGAGAAATCACAGATGAAGACAATTGTTCCAGAGGCTRAGCATTGATTCTTATAGAAAATACAGGTCGCATCGAAATGGTCAGGAACTCTTGCGATATCGGCGGGCAAACCCGTGATTGAATCCCTGCTGCTGAATCTTGGCAGCCGCGATGTTTTGTCGGCGGAAGAGGAAAACCGTCTCAGAGCGATCATCGTCAAAGACAGGTATTTTGCTGCCGGGGAGGATCTCGTCTCCGAAGGGAGCAGGCCGGGTTACAGCACGCTGCTGCTCGATGGTTTTGCGGCGCGCTACAAGGTGATGGCCGATGGCAGTCGCCAGATCACCGCACTGCATGTCGCCGGCGATTTCGTCGATCTGCATGCTTTCCCGATCAAGAAGATGGATCACGGCATCGTTGCGCTGTCATCCTGCCATGTTGCCTTCGCCGATCACGCCGACCTCAGGGCGATCACCGAACGCATGCCGCACCTGACGCGGCTGCTCTGGCTCGACACGCTGGTCGATGGCGCCATCCACCGCGAGTGGATCGTCGCCATGGGCCGGCGCTCCAAGCGCGCTCATATTGCCCATCTCGTCTGCGAACTCTTCGTGCGGCTGCAGGTGGTGAAGCGGACGCGCGGCGCAAGCTTCCAGTTTCCGTTGACGCAGATCGAGATGGCCGACGTGCTCGGCGTTTCCGTCGTCCACCTGAACAAGACGCTGCAGGCGCTGAGGCGCGAGGGCGTGTTCACCTGGGAGAACCGGACGATCACCATCGTCGATTGGGAACGCCTGCAGGAAATCGCCGAATTCGATCCCGGCTATCTCAGTATTTCCAGGGAACCGCGCTAAACGTCGACGGTTCTTGCATATGAAGAGGGCTTTCAACATGATCCCGGTCGATAGTCATTTGCTGGGATCATCCACACCATGAATAATCTTCAAGCGGTCGATCTCAACCTCCTCGTCGCCTTCGACGCGATCATGGCGGAGCGCAGCGTCACCCGGGCCGGCGCCCGCATCGGCCGCACCCAGCCGGCGATGAGTGCAGCACTTGCCAGGTTACGGCAGCTTTTTCAGGATGAGCTCTTCGTGCGCAGTCCGAGCGGATTGGAGCCGACACCGCGTGCGCTCGATCTGGCCGAGCCGATCGGAAAATCTCTGCGGCATGCGCAAGAGGCGCTGGCTTTCAGTGGCGTCTTCGACCCGCGGTCGTCATCGGCTTCGTTCCGGCTCGGTCTTTCTGAGCATCCAGCCTTCGTGCTTCTGCCGAAGCTGCTGGCGGCGATCAGGCAGGCCGCGCCGAATATCAGTATCGACGTCAAGGGTTTCGTTGCCCGCGAAAGAGCGGTGGAAATGCTCGATGCCGGCGAGGTGGATGCGGCGGTCGGCGTGCCGGTTTCATCCTCGCCACGCATCCTTTCCCGGCTGCTTTTCGAGGAGAGCTTCGTTTCGATCGTCCGCGCCGATCATCCGGCGGCGGCAAGGGGCCTTGATCTCGAAACCTTCGTTGGTCTCGACCACCTGCTCGTATCACCGGAAGGCGATCGTTATGGCCATGTCGACCGGAAGCTTTCGGAATTCGGTCTGCGCCGCAGGCTCGGCCTGACACTGCCGCAAATGTATGCGGCGCCGGCGATCGTCGCCGAGACCGATCTCGTCGCCACGCTGATGCGCGGCATCGTCGAGGTCTCGGACAGCCGCGCCCGGCTGTCGATCCATAAGCCGCCGATCGAGCTGCTGCCGGTCTCCTTTGCGCTGTCATGGCATCGCCGCAACGATTCCCATGTCGGCCAGCAGTGGTTCCGCGAACTGATCCGCTCCGTCGCGGCCGCGAAACAGGATCAGTCCGAGGAATTGCGCTGATCCCGCCTTTGGGATCAGCCGGCTCGTTTAGGGTCTGACCAGTGTCTTGCCGCGGGCGCCGCCCTTCGACAGCGACCGCAAAGCCTCGACCGTGCTTGCAAGGGCGAACTCCTGGCCGATGACGCTGTGGAGAGGACCATCGGCGGCAAGTGCTGCCACTGCGGCCAGGCGGCCGGCATCGCTCTCATGAAAGAGAAACTGCGCATCGATGCCGCGCGCCTTCGGCCCTTCGGTGTCGAACGGTGCCGAAAGGCCGATGAGCTTACCGCCGGGGCGGATGATGCCGAGCGAGCGCTCCAGCGTTTCGCCGCCGACCGTGTCGATCACCAGGTCGACGGCCCCAGCGAAGGCAGTAAAATCCTGGTTGCGATAGTCGATCACCTCGTCAGCGCCAAGCGAGCGGACGAGGTCGAGATTGGCCGCAGAGGCTGTCGCCGTCACATACGCGCCGGCACGCTTTGCGAGCTGAATGGCGAAGCTGCCGACGCCACCGGCGCCGGCATGGATGAGCACCGATTGACCGGGCTGGACCGCTGCGGCCTCGAACAGCGCCTGCCAGGCGCTGGCTGCAGCGGTCGGCAGGCCGGCGAGGCTTGCGAGCGGCAGATCGGCCGAAACCGGAACGACCAATCGAGTAGGCACCGCCGCCAGTTCGGCAAAGGCGCCGCCGCCCGCCGGATCGGTGCGCGCGATCACCCTGTCACCCGGCCTGACGGTGGCGACAAGCGGGCCGGTYGCAACCACCGTTCCGGCGAGATCGGTCCCCAGCGTATAGGGGAAGGCGAGAGGGAAGAAGTCCTTCAGATATCCGGCAAGCAGCTTGTTATCCATTGGATTGAGGGCGGCTGCCTCGACACGGATGAGCACCTCGTCAAGGCCGGGTACCGGCTCGGGCACATCTTCGATCCGGATATCGTCGATCGCGCCATAGGCATGGATGCGGGCGGCCTTCATCACGCGCTCTCCGGATGAAGGGACGTCGTCTTCGGCGGCCAGGCGCCGAGCTGGTGCAGCATGCCGAACCAGTCCTCGAGATGCCAGGTGTGGGAGATCCTGTCGCCTTCGAAGCGGTGGAATTCATGGAGCGCGATCTCGATTCGGCGGTTCGTCGCCGGAATGCCGAAAAGCGCGCCGCGCTGGGTGCCGATGATACGGGCACGGACGCCGGCGCGGTCGTTGAAGCCGATCACTTCGTCGACTACGATCTCCACATCCGGCAGGGATTCGATAAAGCCGAGGATGATCGGTTTCAGTCCAGCTGGCCCCGGACCCTGGCCCGGTGCCAGCGGAATATCCTGCCAGTCTGATGTGACGGCCTCGTCGAGAAGATCGGGATTTTTGCGCGTGAAGGCGCCGTAGAAGGTTTCAAGCGTTGCATGCTGACCTGCAGTCAGTGCGCTTGCGGTTGTATCGAAGGTCATCGAGAGCCTCTTTGTTTATGACAAGAGGAGGTTAGGGCATGCGGCCGTCATATCGGAAATCGATATAAGATATAAACGATCATTGATAATTGATATGCCGACGGGCTGAGACCAATACAAACCGGCGGCTGCTGCGCATTGCGATTGACAAATCGTCCATTCGGGCAGAACACCGCTCCGACCTTCCTAAACTCCTTATAAAGGCTGGCGCGACCGCAGCCGGCCGGTGACATCGCAATGGACATATCCCAAGGACCGGGGAGCGTTCTTCGCCACCCCGGCTATCTGAACTTCGCTGCCTCCCGCGTTTTTTCCTCGCTCTCCTTCCAGTCCATTGGCATCGCCATGGGATGGATGATCTACGACCAGACGCACAGCGCCTTTGCGCTCGGCCTCGTCGGCTTCTGCCAGTTCCTGCCGATGGCGGTGCTGACCTTCGTCGTCGGCCATGTCGCCGACCGGTTCGACCGGCGGCGCATCGGGCTTGTCTGCCAGTTGGTCGAGGCGGTGACGGCGCTGGTGCTGGCGATCGCCACCTGGCAACAATGGCTGACGCCGGCCGGCATCCTCGCCGCCGTCACGGTGCTCGGCGCCGTCGTCGCCTTCGAGCGCCCGACCATGGCGGCGCTGCTGCCGAACATCGTGCCGGCCTCGATGCTGCAGAAGGYGGTCGCAACCYCTACCTCGATGATGCAGACGGCGCTGATCATCGGCCCCTCGCTCGGCGGCCTGCTTTATGGCCTCCACCCCGTCGCGCCCTTTGCTATAGCAGCGCTGCTTTTTGCCGTTGCGAGTTTCAACGTCATCTCGATCCGGATGCAATGGAGCCCTGCCAAGCGTGAGCCGGTGACATTAGCCTCGGTCTTTGCCGGCGTCTCCTTCATCCGCAGCCGGCCGGTGATGCTCGGCACGATCTCGCTCGATCTCTTCGCGGTGCTGCTCGGCGGCGCGACCGCGCTGCTGCCGATGTTTGCCCGCGATATCCTGCATGCCGGTCCGTGGGGGCTCGGCCTGCTGCGCGCGGCGCCGGCGATCGGCGCGCTCGCCATGTCGATCGTGCTTGCCCGCCGGCCGCTCGAGAGCAATGTCGGGCGCAAGATGCTTGCCGCCGTCGCCGTGTTCGGCGTCGCCACCATCGTCTTCTCGCTGTCGACCAATATCGCGCTTTCCGTCGTGGCACTGCTTGTCGTCGGCGCATCCGATACGGTGAGCGTCGTCGTGCGCAGCTCGCTGGTGCAGCTGCTGACGCCGGACGAGATGCGGGGTCGTGTCAGTGCCGTCAACTCGCTGTTCATCGGTACCTCCAACCAGCTCGGCGAATTCGAATCCGGCATGATGGCGGCAGCGCTCGGGCCGGTCGCCACGGGCTTTGTCGGCGGGCTCGGCACGATCGTCGTCGTGCTCCTGTGGATGCGGCTCTTCCCCGATCTCACCAAGGTCAAGACGCTGCAGGGCTAGTGCATGCATGACGCGTTGAAAGCGGCGACCGCTCCCGTTAGGTTCGGCCCGAAACATCATTCGGCGGAGCCGCGCGTGACGACAAATTTTCTATCCTATGTGCTTGCGGCGGTTTTCACGTCGGTGCCGGCCGTGGCCCTGGCCGAGTGGCAGGCGGTCGAAGAGGTGCGGCCCTATTCGATATCAGGCACGTCGGGGGCCGGACTCTATGCATCGATCGGCGAGCGTGGGCCGGAGGCGGGCGGCTTCGGCCGGGCAATCGCGCATACGACGTTCAAGCTGACCTGGACCAGGAAATACGAACCGCAGGGAAATGCCTGCGTTATCGTGACCAACCGGCCAAAGCTCATCATCACCTATACGCTGCCGAAACCATCTGCTGCGCTGCCAGCCGCCGTGAAGAGCAGCTGGGAGGCTTTCATATCAGGCGTGCAGGCGCATGAGCGGGTGCACGGCGAGACCATCAAGGAGATGGTCAAGGAAATCGAGGCGACGAGCATCGGCCTCACCGTTGCTGATGATCCTGATTGCAAGAAGATCAGGATCGAGCTGACCCGGCGGCTCGGCGAGATCTCCCAAAGACAACGCCAGCGCGGCCGTGACTTCGACAAGATCGAAATGGGTGACGGCGGTAATATCCAGCAGCTCATCCTCAAGCTGGTCAATGGGCCGTGATCGCCAGGAAGTTGATAAGGGCACGCGGTTAGCCGCTCGGCAGCGGACTGGACCCGCTTGGCAAGTCTCCTATCTCTTCCATGATAACCGGGCGCAGATGCGCAGAGGAGGAGCGAGATGTCCTATGTCGATGGTTTCATCGTGGCAGTTCCGAAGGGGAATATCGAGGCCTACAAGGAATTCTCGACCTTTGCCGGCTCGATCTGGAAGGAATATGGCGCGCTCGAATATGTCGAATGCATCGGCGACGACGTGCCTTACGGCGAGTTGACCTCCTTTCCCCGCGCCGTGCAGGCGAAGGAGGACGAGGTGGTGGTGTTTTCCTGGATCGTCTACGGCTCACGCCAGGAGCGCGACGATATCAATGCCAAGGTGATGGACGATCCGAGGCTCAAGGACGACCAGTGGCAGATGCCGTTCGACGGCAAGCGGATGATCTACGGCGGCTTCGAGACGCTGCTCAGGCTCTGAAGCTTGACTTCCAAACTCTGCCGCCGCTCAGGAATGACGATGCGCATGCAAGACTTCAGGCGAGCCGTGCGAATGGCAGGATGCTTGGCCTCCCATGTTCCCTTCTGCCTTGCACGAGCGCATAATCGCTCCGCGGGGCTCGGCAGGCCGCCGGCTGCCACCGTGGGGGGACGGACATGCAGCGACGTGATTTCATCAAGGGACTGATCGTGCTTGGCGCCTGTCCGGCCTGTGCCGGTGCTGGCTTTGCCGCCGAAGGTGCGCATTGGAGCTATGAGGGCCAGTCGGGCCCGGACCACTGGGGCGCGATGGCGCCGGAGAATACCGCCTGTTCAGCCGGTTCGCAGCAATCGCCGCTCGATCTGACCGGTGCTGTCAAGGCGGAGCTTCCGCCCATTGCGATCGACTGGAAGGCCGGTGGCAGGATCGTCAACAACGGCCACACGATGCAGGTCAACATGCCTGGTGGCAGCAGGCTTTCGCGGGCCGGTAACAGCTACGAGCTGCTGCAGTATCATTTCCATGCGCCGAGCGAACATCATGTCGACGGCAGGAGCTTCCCGATGGAGGCGCATTTCGTCCACAGGCACAAGGAGACCGGCACGCTTGGGGTACTTGGTATATTCGTGACACCGGGTGCCGCCAATCCCGGCTTCTCGCGGCTGGCGGCCGCCTTTCCGAAAACGGCAGGCGGCGAAGCTGCGGTCGATGTCGACCCGAACGGCCTGCTGCCGAAAGAGCTCACCTATTGGTCCTATGAGGGGTCGCTGACGACGCCGCCTTGCAGCGAGATTGTCGATTGGATGGTGCTCAGGCAGCCGATCGAGGTCGACGAAAGGGATATAAGAGCCTTCACGACGCTCTATCCGATGAATGCCCGGCCCGTGCTTGCCGCCAATCGGCGCTTCATCCTCTCTTCTTTCTAAGCGATCATCGACTTGCCCACGCAAGTTTGACTTGCCCACGCGAGCTCGACTTGCACACGCGAGCTTGACTTGCACACGCGAGCTTGACTTGCGGCAAGCAGCGCGCCAACTCGCGAGACATGTCATCTCGAAGTGGGAGAGCGCCTTGCCCCAGACGATCCTCACCCTGTCCACACGCGGACAGGGCCTTTACGAGTTCACCCACCAGGCGGAGGCTTTCGTCAGCGCGTCGGGGCGGGAGGAGGGGCTTCTCACGGTCTTCGTGCGCCACACATCCTGTTCGCTGTTGATCCAGGAAAATGCCGATCCTGACGTGCGCACCGATCTTCTCTCTTTCTTCCGCCGCCTCGTGCCGCCGGCCTCCGATCCTGACATGGACTGGGTCGTACACAGGGCCGAGGGGCCGGACGACATGCCGGCGCATATCAAGGCGGCGCTGACGCAGGTCTCGATCGGCATTCCTGTTGCCAGGGGGCGGCTGATGCTTGGCACCTGGCAGGGTATCTATCTCTACGAACATCGCGACCGGCCGCACCGGCGCGAAATCGTGCTGCATCTCGGCTCATGAAAGGGTTAATTCCAAATCCGGATGATCATCCGGATCTAAATCGAAGAAGGAGAGCATGATGTCGTCCGAAAACCGCTTACGCTTTTCGGCATCATGCTCTTTGAATGCAAACTGAATGCCCGGTTCGAACACCGTTCAGTTTGCGGCGGTTACTGTCGAGACAATCCCTGAGGGGAGAGCTTAGGTAATACCAATCGACGGAGAACCCCATGACGCATTTCCTGACCAAGGCTTCGCTTGCCGTATTGCTCGCCCTCTGCTCCATTCCCGCCACTGTTTCCATGGCCGCCGCCGCCGGACCGCAGACAAGCTTTATCGTCGAGGCACAATACCATCATCCGATCCGCGGCTGCTCGCCGATGCACGCGGTGCGCAAGGCGCGTGATTTCGGCCTGCACAGAGCCCATATCACCCGCATGTCGCCGCGCGTTGTCGTCGTCGCAGGGCGCGACCGCCGCGGCTGGGACAGGATCACCTTCGCGAATGTCCGCGGCTGCCCGCTGATCCGGCGCTGAGGACTGCGGCCGGAGGCGCCGATGCGGCGCTTCCGGTCCGTTTTTGCCTTGACGCTGACACTTTCCGCCGTCTCTTCTCTGACCTGTATGAGTGATTCCCAAATGACGCTTCGGCGTAATGCGGACTAATGGGAGGGCGGCTTGACCGGCCCGACTTTCAAACGAAAGGTTTTTCGATGATGCAGTTTCTGGCAAAGGCGGGTCTTGCCGCCATGCTGACAGCCGGTACCCTGGCCGGCACGGTGGCCCCGGCTGCCGCCCAGTTGAATATCATTATTGGTGAGCCGGACCGTGGTCCGCCGCAGGATTACCGCCGTCCGCCTCCGGGTTATGACCGTCCGCTTCCGGGCTACGGCCGCCCGTCGCGCGGCTGCAATCCGCAGCTCGCCGAAAACCTTGCTCGCGATTACGGCTTCCGCCGCGCCCGCGTCGTCGACATCACGCCGCGCCGCGTCATCGTCCAGGGCTGGACGCGTCGCGGCCCCGATGAGATGAGCTTCGGCAATGTGCGCGGTTGCCCCGCCCTACGCCGCTGATATCAAGATAGAATACCGCCTCGTCTCCCCGATGTGACGGCACTGCATAATTCCCTAAATCGGAATCGATTTAGGGATAAAATTATGCAGCAATTGAAAGTGTTACAGCGTCCTTTGCGCGTCTGAAAAGACGCGCGGCGCTGTAAAAACCGCCTTTGCCAGTCTCCCCGGATCGGCAAGGGCGGTTTTCTTTTTGCGCTCAGTCTGACTGCGCTCTTTCCTCCGGCATTCATCGTGGGTCTTGTGCCACGGCTGTCCGATTGGCGCCAATGGCTGCCACTCACCCTAACCCTCTCCCCGCAAAAACGGGGCGAGGGGACGTGCCCTGGAGGGGCTGGTGGGGAACGGGGAGGGTGCGGCATGGTCCCTTCGCCCCGTTTACGTGGAGAAGGTGGCGGCAGCCGGATGAGGGGTCGGCATCGGCRTTCTCTCGGGCCGAGGCGCAGAAGATGACATTGAACCGAGCGCCGTGCGCCTGAAAAGACGCGCGGCGCTTTCATTTTACTGCTCGATGGCAAAGGTCACGGTGACGCTGACATTGTAATTGTTCTCGCCACTCTGGACGGGAACGGCAGCGTCGGAGGCCTCCTTCATCATCGTGGCGCGATAGACCGGCTGCGGCATCGCGCGCGGCACATTCTCGTTGATCTCGAGAATGCGGCCGAGCTTGACGCCGGCGGCTTCACTCAGCGTCTTCGCCTTCTTGACGGCACTGGCGACAGCATTCTTGCGTGCCTCGTCGATCACGGCGTCCGGCTTGTCGTTGGTAAACTGGATATCGCCACCCTGGTTGATCCCGAGGCTGACGGACTGGTCGATCACCGCGCCGAGCTTGGCGAGATCGCGCAGCTTGACGGTGATCGAATTGATGGTCTGGTAGCCGATCAGCTGCGGCTGCTGCTGCTGGCCGTCGACCGGCTGCGGATAGTTGTATTGCGGCTGGATGGAAAAGCCCGAGGTCTGCAGATCGCGCTCGGCGATCCCGCCGCTCTTCAGCGCGGCAAGCACGTCGTTCATCGCCTTGTTGTTCTCATCGAGCGCTTCGCGGGCGGTTTTCGCCTGTTTGACGACGGCGAGATTGACGACGGCCATATCGGGAGCGATGGACGATTCGCCATCGCCGGTCACCGAAATCACCGGCTCGCGCGGCTTCATCTCCTGCGCGAAGGCGGGCGCTGCGGCGATGAGCGGCAGCGCCAGAAGGGCGGTCATCAGGACAGTTCTGGTATAGTTCGGCGCCATGTTTTCATTCCTTGGTTGTCGTTTCCCTGAACAGCTTTCTGTCGGTTGATTGTGAAGCTATTGCGGCGGAAAAGACAGGCGCATGCGTAACGGGAGAAAAATGTGGGGTAACGAGGAGAGGGGGCTCACACGGCGGCACTGATCATCATCACAATGCCCGGATCAGAAACGCCGGACACCGCCAAATAATGCTCCTCTCCGCAGACTGACTTGGCAACGCGACCGCTTCCCAAATTCTGCAAACCTGATAGCAAATACGGCGGGTTAAGGAACAAGCGGCGGCCGCGCTACTGTGGCCGACAAGGGGGCAGCATGCGCTTCATGGCAATTCTTTCGATCAGCCTCGCCATCGGTTTGGCGGGGTGCTCTCAAGTGGCGGAAAAGGCGGAGAACGCCGCCAACCGCTCTTACACCAGCTATGCGCTGGGCAAGCCCTATACAGAGGTCGCCAATCTTGGCCAGTCGCCAATGGCGCGGCTTTCCGGCTCCGAAGCGACCTTCGGGCCGATGATCGGCGCAACGCCCTTGAAGAACGGCATGACGATCTACCGGCATATGGCGCCCGGCGCTCAGACCGAGACCGGCACGAATTTCGCCGGTCTGGTCGGCAGCTCCACGATTTCGCAGAACAACCGGCTTTCCTATTTCCTGGTGGGCGCCGACGGGATGGTCACGGATTGGGCCACGGGCTCCGCGCAGGGCAGCGCCAGCGACTGCGTGCAGTATATCGGCGGCATCATCAACCGCTGCAACAATATGCGGCAGCTCCAGGCTTCGCTCGCGCTCTATGACATCAGGGTGGCGACCAAGGCCGGCCAACCCATTTCCAGCTGGGGCGAACCAGCCGCACCCGCAGTCAACTGAGGATGCGCGCCAGCCGGGATGAGGTTACTACCTTACCCGGCGGCGAGCGGATGCCTTGGATGGCCAAGCATGTCGTGCAAATGTGTGGAGCGGTTTTGCGATAAAGAGATGCGCAAAACCAAAGCTAAAGCGGGGCAGGGAATCTAAAAGATCGCTACGCGCTTCAGGCGCCGAAATCGTCCATGAAGGATGGGTGGATGGCGGGCTTGCGCTCTTCGCGTGCGTCGCGAATGCGCTGGGGAACCGCACCGAGACCAGCGACGAAGCGGGTCAGGAGATTGCGGTTGAAAAGTTTATGTATGGCACTCATGGCAGTTCACTCATTCTTTTTTTTGTTAGCGGGCAGCATATATTTTGCCCAGGCTGCCGTAACAATGGGCAATTTAGCATGACAGTTATGCGACAGTGCATGGCTGGAGAGCGGCTGGCCTAAAAGGTGATCACATTGGCGTTAGAACGGGCCGCCGAGAGCGGTCTGGCGCTATAAATCCTCGTCTGCATTCGCCGTGGCGTGGTAGATTGCCCGCTTGGGGTGAAACCATGCCCTTCCGAAGGAGAAGCTCAGATGAACCGATTTTTCGCATTTGTCGCGACCGGAACGCTGATCAGCCTTGCCACGATCATTTCGGCTTGCACTTCGTCCGGAAGCCTCGACCAGACTTCGTCGATCGGCGGAGGTTATTATGAGAGTCAGCCGCTTAATCCGGCGTGTGGGGGTGGGTTCAGGCCGAGCGATGGGCGTTCTTGTAGCTATTAGAAATGTGCACCGATCGGGCATGATGCCGTCGGACGAAGTCGTGTGCTACTGGCCATCGCCGGAAGCGAACTATCGCGGCAATCAGACTTCTAATTTCCCAGCGCTAATAGCTGCATGGGCGATCATTGCCGAATCCATCGCGGCAGGCGGGCCGAAGGGCAAAGTCAGCGCTATGAGCGGTATAGCCGATCGAGCCCGTTTGTATCGAGTCGTTTGAGCTCGTGCTGCAGGCCGATGCCGACATGGCAATGACGAAGACGGCTGTCATGGCCCCCAATAGTTTGCGAGTTTGAAGCATCTCCTCACTCCTCACTGTCCAAAGTGTCCGTATAATCCTGGCAAGTAGGGTCATGGGGCGTCCTGATAACTGTCGTTGTCGATCAAGATTTTGTTATTGGCTGAAAACCCCTTCGCCAGCGCTCGCTGCCACGATCAAGGTTGCGTGGCAACGCCTACAGATGTCGTTTGTTTGGCGCCTCGCATCCGGGTCGARCAAGACCGGTAAGCACGCCATCCCGGCGCCCACGGCTGGCCTATAGGGGTGCCGTAGGGTGGGTTTCACGCCTGTCGGGCACCCCGCACAAAACGCCACGGCATACCCTTTTCGCCCGAAACACAACTGTTGCTCATCTCATGAGATCGTCGACAATTTCATCCAAGCGCTGCTGTCGACGCTCTTCAGTCGAGTACCCCTTTAGGGAGCCATAAACCTCGCTCTTTAGTATCTTCCAATCCTGCATTATGATCTTGTCGGCCAAAAGCCAATCGTGAGCCGTTAGAAGCGCTAGCTGGAGACGGGTGATTAGGCCGTCCTCTTCCTTGATTTTACCGGCTAGGAAGTCTTTCCGCACCGTGCGTTGCATTTCGATTTCCTGCACTGTCGGGGGGAACGAGCAAATGCTGGCCCAGTCCGACAGGCGATCATAGATTTGTTGCCGGCGTGCAGCTTCGAGATGACTGATTGCCTCAGCAAATAGGGCTGCAGCAATGTGCGTAGTCGCTACCTCCTTCGGTGTGCTTTTGCGTCCATTCTGTCGGATCGCATCGCGGACACCAGAGTGTTTGGGAAGATGATCGTTCTCGAGCAGCAAAGTCATCGCCATGACTTCGGCAAGAACTTCGTTTTCGTACGAACGCTGTTTCCACCATCGCAGGATCATTGGATTATCTTTTGTCCGCAGTTCGTCGTTAGCCGTCGCGTCGCCCAGTGTTGGGCAACGACCGTAGATCTTCACACCTTATACATACCTTGCTTTCACGCGGACAAGCCGGACCGGTGTACGGCGTGGTGAATCAACTGGTTTGCCTCACCAACAATCCCAAATTGGTCGTCCACAACCCCGCAATGATCGTTTCGGCGTCCTGAACGCCTCGCGGAGATCTATCCGTTTCGACGAGGTAATCGGTTTTCTTAGAAAAATGGTGGGTCCGGAAGGACGCCAACCCCCAACCAAGCGGTTATGAGTCGCCGGCTCTAACCATTGAGCTACAGGCCCTTGGCGCCGGGTCGCCGGCGCTTGGGTGCCGGGCCAATGGTTCCCGCAGCTCGGGTTCCGCTCTAACGCAAATCCAGAGGAGCCACGATCACTTCGGCCCGCACGTCGTCCGGAAGCCTCGACCAGACGTCGTCGATCGGCGGTTATTGCCGGGAGGAGCTGCCGCTCAACCCGGCGTGCGGCGCGGGTTCAGACCTAGCGACGGCCGCTCCTGCAGATATTAAAGGCCTGCTCGGGCTGATCCACGGCTAAGTCGGCTTCACCTAAAGAACTAGGCGTGGCGACATGGCCGCGCAAGGCATCAACTATCGATGATCTAGCCACTGCTTGCCAATTCACCGAAGATGGAAAAATAGGGTCACGCCGCTCGACGAGCGGATAGCGCATGCGTTCGAGTTACCGGGAGCCTACATGCTTCATATCGCTAATATTGCGCCACMTCGGCTCAGGCTATGGACGCGCGCTTCACGAGAATGGCGCCATGGTGAGCCCGAGCTTCGGATCCTCGATAGATTATGCCGTCGGGGCCAGACTGCAATCGATATAGGTGCGAACTACGGTGTCTATTCCTGGTACTTGACCAAGTATGCGCGCGATGTCGTCGCCTTCGAACCTCAGCCTCACATGGTCGCTTTTCTGAAGGCTGCGCTTGGTTCGTCGGTTCGGGTCGAGCAGGTCGCACTTTCCGACAGCGCTGGCGTTGCAACGATGCGGATCCCCAGTGATCAGCTCATGGATGGCTGCGCCACGATTGAGGAGCAGAATACGCTTTCGACGCAAAATGTTGAAGAAATTTCCGTTCCAACCCGGCGCCTGGATAGCTATCAGTTCGGCCCTGTAGGCTTCATTAAGATCGACGTTGAAGGGCACGAACTAAAAGTACTCAAAGGCGCGCAGGCTATACTGAACCGGGATCACCCAAACCTGCTCATCGAAGCGGAAGACCGACATCGACCCAACGCTGTCGCCAGCGTGATCGACTATCTTAAGCCGTTTGGCTATTCTGTATATTGCCTGAAAGATCGAAAATTTCGTTCCCTGTCGATCGACGAGGTCCAGAAGGGCTCTTCCGGAACGCCTTATAACTACGTCTTTTCTATCCGCAAGGATCTATAAAGCGCCTTTCGTGTGCCCCGTGCCCACCACCCCTTCATCAGACGCTGTCATGGCGGCAGCCGATGTTTCGCCCTATATCGCCCCTATGGCCCAATCCATGAGTGGCTTTCCATGGACCGAGCGAGCGGAGATTGCAGTTGGGCGATTGCGGCCAACTGCCTACAGCCGGCGGCTCCGCTCTCCCTTCTGACAAGCATCGCCGTGCCGAAAGATGCGGATCAAGGCTGCCTCGGCCACGCTTACAGATGTCGTTTGTTTGGACAACGACGATATGGGGAGCCGCAGCCTGTCGAAGGGGTCCCATTCACCCCGGTCGATTGCCGATCTGGAGTAGTAGGAGGCTCATGCTTGCGGCCATGAATCCAGAGCGAAGGTCAAGGCCGGTCGGCGACAAATTCGCCGAGGTGGTAGCCTTTCGCAAAGGAGATAAGGTGGCCGAATAGGCACTCTGCTCGAGGACATCCGACATCTGCGCCAGCAGCTTGCATTGGCAGAAGGCGCCTTGAGGCGCGGATGCCATATCCGGCGCGCACCGGGTCAGGTCGCATTGAAACGCTTGGGTTTCACGGCAAAAAAACAGCAAGCGGCAACGAACAGGGCTTTGGAAAACAAGGCAGAAGTCCTGTCGCAAGTCCTTCCAACCAATTAGAGAGCTTAACTTTATAGGGAGAACAACCTGCGACAGGGGAATTCGGCTTCTGTCCCGGGCCTATCAAATTAGAAGAGCCGTCCGGGAAAGCTGAGATATTGCGCTCGGACGATCGGAGCAGAGGAATTGTGCGAGTGACGGCAGCAATATTTCGACCCGCCTTATTTCGGGAATGAGGGCGACTATGTGAAGGGACTTTTCGGGCACGGCCGGTGTCATTGGATATGCGGACGCGGCTACGGTCTCGATCAAGGCGCTCTTGAACGATACTTCGGCTCGATTGGCTTGGCGACGCCGGAGGGCTTTTCCTATATCAAGGTGAACATCGAGCGTGCGTCAGCGGAAAAACCGTCGCAGTTTGAATGCACCCCTCCAAGGCTATAGCGAAGTCGCTTGGGGTCCTGAAGCCATAGACTTGCCTGCCGCCGGTTCAAGCCCCTTTGAGGCTGCTTCAAGTACCCTTCGAAGGACGCCAAGGAGTTGATAAGGCATAGCCATGGTAGAAAAGGTCGCCATCCCGAAGTTGCAGGATCTATATGTCGGCCAACTTGCTATCAGAGGCAATTGGGTAGCGGCATGCGTTCGCTCTCAAATGGCTTGGCCGATTGCAACGGCGGAAGTGTTGTTTCGGGAGCGCACAATCTTTCTTATACCTTGGGCTGATGCTGGAGGATCAGCCGGGATAATGTATCCAGCTGCCGCTGTCTGTTTACAGCCTGACGAAGACCGGGATTCGGGGCAGCTGTTGATAAGCCATTTTCTCAGCTCACTGGCCTGGGCACATGGGCAGTCTATCGAGATCGAACAGTGGAGTGGAGGAAATTTTCCGCGATCCATGGGCGGGTTCAATGGGCCATATGTTATCGCCMATGACTTACTTCACCCTTACGTACCTGATCCTGCGGACCGTAAGGCCCGTCTGGCACTTGGCTTTTATCGGGAGGGGCTTGGCCTGAATAATCCTGCCTACGCGTGCTTGAGCTTCTTCAAAATCCTCAATATCTTTAAGGATAAAGGTCCAGATCAAATCGCTTGGATTGACGATACGATTCCTAAGATCAAAGATAGTCGGAGAGCGCGAAATCGCATCTCTTCCCTCCAGAACTCAAACGAGACGCCAGGCAAGTACCTTTACGGGTCCAACCGCTGCGCTGTGGCCCACGCCTTTGGTACTACTGCAAACCCGGAGGATCCGGCTGATATGCGGCGGATGCGACAAGATTTGCCTGTTGCTCAGGCGTTGGCGGAATACGCCATCGAACACCACTTCGGTGTGAAGAGCAGCCAAACGATTTGGGAAGAGCACCTTTACGAACTCAAGGGTTTCCACGATATATTCGGCGAAGGTGCCGTGGCGACCATAAAAGCAGGCGCCTCGCCGGAGCGGAATCTTTGGCCGCCACTTCCCAGGCTTACAGTGACTTTGGCACGCACTGAAGGCTTCGCGGCGCTAACCAACCTTCGTTCTGAGGTAGTAGCGATTGCGGATGGCTGTGCGGATGTCATGTGCACATCTGATGACAACCTTACAGAAATGATGCTGAGCCTGAATTTCGCAGAGGAGCGATTACAGATAGATGTGAAGGATGGGCTTAGGATGGCCGACGACGGATCGGAGGGGGCGTTCAGAGGCTGCGCAAGCGTCATGCGATTTATTCGAGACTATATACTCAACGGTGTCCTTGAAGTGTGGGACTGGGATCAGCGAAAATTGCTTGGTAGATGCGATGCCTTCATTCCCATGAATATCGATCTCGAGGCAACCAAAAGAACTTATGATGCAATCGTCAGCAATTACGAAGATCTAGCTAAGGGACGTTCGGGGTCAGGTAACAATGGTGGAGACTAAGTCCGCCGAGCCCATCATTGAATGGCGCGTCCTTAAACTGCCCTCAAGCACGCTTCAAGATTCAAAAATTCCGGAACCTAGGGTCAAAATTCCGGGTTTTTGCGCCCGGCTACATTCTCGTCCGGCTAGATTGAGACAGAGGAATGGTGGGCCCGGAGGGACTCGAACCCCCAACCAAGCGGTTATGAGCCGCCGGCTCTAACCATTGAGCTACAGGCCCTGGCGTCGGGTGTCCGGCGCTTGGGTGCCGGGGCAATGGTTCCCGCAGCACGGTTTCCGCTCTAACGCAAATCCGGGGGAGCCACAAGCGGTGAGCGCAAGCATCTGTGGACGATGCATATTCGTGGGCAGCCACTGGAACCTTCTCGCGCGGGCTACACTTATCCAAGTGACATTCCGCATGAAGAGGGCGATCGCAGATGGTGGCTTCGAACAGTGCCGTGGTGCTCATCGTGGAGGACGAGCCGCTGATCCGGTTCAATATCCTCGATGTGCTGGAAGAGGTCGGTCATGTGGCGCTGGAGGCGGCGAATGCTGATGAGGCTCTGGTGGTGCTGAAGGGCAGGCAGGATGTCGATATCCTGTTCACCGACGTCAACATGGCCGGTTCGATGGACGGTCTGCAGCTTGCCAATCGGGTGAGGGCGATGCGTCCGAATATCGGCATCATCATCACCTCGGGCATGGTGCGGCTCGATCCGATGGCGTTGCCCGCCAATACCGCCTTCCTGCCGAAGCCCTACATGCACGACACGCTGATTTCAACGATCGATACCCTGATGACGTAACGGCAATACCCTGATGACTGGACAGGGGCGCGCAGCCGCAAAAMGGGGACTGTTTTTGCGGCTGCGCGCGAGGCGCCGGGAGACATGCTCGTCTTCAGGCGGGGCGGAGGGGAACCACACCCTCAGCTGAAGCTGCTCCTCAGCGCCTCGTTCTCGTGATGGGCCTTCTTCTCGTAGATCGTGAACAGCGCCATCGAAAGGAGATAGGAGAGGAAGGGATCCCCTATCTGCGCGGCGATGTCGCGGGATGCGAGAACATGGCGCTCCAGCGCGCCGATATCCTTCTGCATTGCGGTCTGCGTGGCGGTTTCAGCGAGGCGGTTCATGCTGCCATCTCCAGGAATTGGGTCACGACCGAGCGGGCCGGCACGTGCCTGACATAAAGGGGTAGGGTGAGGCCRAGGGCGGCGCGCATCTTGCGCAGCACGCGGTCCGATACTTCGAAGGCGCCGCAGCAGACGGGGTATTTGCCGTAACCGTCTGCACGGCCGAGTTCTTCCACTTCGGCGCCGGCGCGCTTGTAGACGCGCTTGAGGTAGGGCTCGTAGTTGGAAATCATCGTATGGATGCCGTGATCGAGCGCGCATTCGCAAAGCGCAAGCAGCATCATGGAGAAGGCGCGACCGGCATCGACATTGGAGAAATCCTTGGCGATCGCCTCCTCGTCGAGGCACATGCGCGTGCCTTCCCAGATGCCAGGGGCGATGAGATTGGCGGCATCGGGAAACGTCTCGCGGAAGACGTCGTAGAGAAGGGTCGGGCCTGTCGTCGGCATCAGGCGCATGCCGCCATAAAGGCGGGTGCGGCTGTCGTTGCACCAGACGAGATAGGCGGGGGCGAGCGAATCGTAGCTGTCGCGTTCGTAGGGGCCGATGACGGGAACGTCCCAGCCGAGCGTATCGGCGAAGACCTTCTTGCGCAGGCGAAACATCTGGTCGAGTACGGCAGCGTATTTCTGATACTCATGTGCCTGAATGATAACGAACATTTTGCCCTCCAGCGTTTTCAAGTTCGTGGAAAGCAGAATGGTTCAGGCGAGCCGGATCGGAAATTCCCTCAGATGGGCCCCCTCAGATGAGGGGGGCAGAGCATGTCGCGCAAAAGTGCGCAGCGGTTTTGCGAGAACGACATGCGCCAACAAAAGACCTAGGGTGCCGTGCGTCCTTTCGGACGCACAAGGGACGCTCTAACACTTCGAACCTACGCATCGTGCTTTGCGAAAATCGATTCCGATTTTCGGGCCGATGCGCTAGGGATTGATGATGCGCAATTGCACGGCCCGGGAGGCGGCGGCCGAGATCGTGGCGCAGCCGAGCTTGAAGCGGGCGGTCTTCAGATAATCGCGCGTCGTGTGCTCCGATATGCCGAGGATGACCGAAATATCCTTGTAATCCTTGCCCAGCGCCGTCCAGTGCAGGCACTCGATCTCGCGCGGCGACAATGACGGCACCGGGTCGTTCTCGCCATGCAGTTCGTAGACGGCTTTGCGGTGGATCAGATGGGCGATCTCGATCCATTCGTTGCGGCAGCGGCGGACGAGTTCGGCCCATTCGTCAGCCGGTATGCGGGCATTCAACGACAAGAGCGCACGGCGCTGCGCCTTGTCGGCGACGGGAATGGAATAGCCATTGCCGCCGATTCCGTGCTTCTGGGCGTCGACCAGCATGGCATAGGCCTCCGGTGTCGGCTCGACCTCGCTCCAGTCGAAGGGCAGTTGGCGTTCGAAGCCCTGCTTGACGATCGGATCGACCTTCACATAGCTGTTCAGGAGGTAGCGGGAGACCCAGGCATCCGGGTAGGTGGTGCGCACGAAGGGCGAATCGATCTTGCTCGCGATCGTCTGGGCGAGATGGTAGGTGACGAAATCGAGGCCATATTCCGCCTGGAGAATGCGGATGGCGGCATCGACATTGGCCGCGGCCTTGATCTGTTCGAAAGCGGACTCGAACTTTTCGCTATAGGTATTTTCAATCATTTCCACTGCCCCAATTCCCTCAATCCTACCGCGAGCGCTGTCATAAATACAAGGCATCCCCACATATGCGGGGAATGACAATCCGGGTCCCATCTGCTAGCGCCTGTCATGAGGAGACCTCATATGGACAGCAAGAGACCATTCGAGATTGCCGAATGCCAACAGGCCGCCAAGGGCCTGAAATCCAGCTGGCAGGACATGGCAGGCTCCGAAGCGCTGATCCGCGCCCTCGTTGCCGAGCGCAACGGTGACACGTCGCTGGCGCTATTCTGGACCGAGGTTCACCGGGCGCTCTGCCAGGAAACCAACGCCTTCTGACGATCGGCCTTCCAGAACGGCTCAGCCTTTTTCTCCACAATTCAGGCAGGGCACCCACGCCGGTCGGCAGGGACATCCCATCCGCTTTTCTCCAAAACTGCCGATGAACACGTCTTCATTCTTGTCGCGATTCGATCTGACGGCGAAAGCGTTGGACACTGCGTTCTGGATTTATGGTTAAGAAACCCGCATTATTTCATCGATTTGTGCCAAAACTGGTTGACGGAGCGTTTGCGGCAGGAGCTATGGTGTTTGTGGAAACGGTTACATTCCGTCTTGCCTGTACAGCGCCGGCTGCAGAATGTTTCGGATGTCCTTACTGATGTGTGGAATGGAATGACTGAAAAGCGCGTGCATTTGGTCTTCAAGACCCATCTCGATATCGGCTTTACCGATCATGCCGAGAAAGTCCGCCGGCAATATCATGAGCGCTTCATTCCGCAGGCGATCGAGACGGGCAGGCATTTTCATGCCGAAAATCCCGACGAGCCGAAATTCATCTGGACGACCGGCGCCTGGCTGATCTGGGACCATCTGAATTCGCGCTCCGGTCCTGAGGTCGCGGCGCTGGAACAGGCGATCGAGCGCGGGCTGATCCGCTGGCACGGGCTGCCGTTCACCACGCATACGGAGCTGATGTCGCCGGATCTCTTTCGGGCCGGGCTCTCTTATTCGCAGGAGCTCGACCGGCGTTTCGGTAAGACGACGATCGCGGCAAAGATGACCGATGTGCCCGGCCATACGCTCGGCATGGTGCCGCTGCTTTGCGAGGCGGGCATCCGCTTCCTTCATCTCGGCGTCAATACGGCCTCACCGCCGCCTGATGTGCCCGACATCTTCCGCTGGCGGGCGCCTGGCGGCGAGGAGGTGGTCGTCATGTACCAGCGCTCCTATGGCGAAACCTGTTTCCCCGATGGTTTGGAGGATGGCCTGAGCTTTGCCCATACCAACGACAATATCGGGCCGCAGAGCGTGCCGCAAACGACCGAGGCCTATCGCGAATTACGCGCCCGTGAGCCGGATGCGGTCATCCGCGCGGCGACGCTCGACGAGTACGGCGCCATCCTCTGGAGCGAGCGCGAGCGCTTTCCTGTCGTCGAGCTTGAACTCGGCGACAGCTGGATCCATGGCAGCGGCAGCGATCCGGTGAAGACGGCGCGGTTCCTCGCGCTGCAGCGGCTCTACGACCGTTTCGCGGCGGATGGTCTCGACGCGCGGCGTCTCGCCTTCGGGCGCGGATTGGCGATGGTGGCCGAGCATACCTGCGGCGTCGATATCAAATCCTATCTGCGCGACGACAAAGCGTGGTCACGGGCCGATTTCGAGGCCGCGCGCCGATCCGATTATCGCTTCGCCTACACCGAAGCTTCATGGGACGAGCAGCGGGCCTATCTCGATCAGGCGGTCTCGGAGCTCGACGAGACGGACCGGAAGGCGGCCCAGGCCGTGCTTGCCGAACTCGCCACGCCTGCCGTGATCGAGGGCGGTGGGCGGGAGCTCAGCCTGCAGGTCGGCGGCTGGTCGATCGCCCTTAACGGCGTGAGCGGCGATGTCGCCGAAATCACCTCGCCCTCCGGCAGGACGATCTCCGGACGTGACGGCTCGCTGATCGCCTATCGATACGAGAGCTACGATGCCGGCGACGTTATCAGGCACATGGAGACCTACCTGACCCATCGCCAGGAATGGGCGGTCCTCGACCATGACAAGCCAGGGCTAGCTCGTTCTGGTGCGGCGCTTTCGAAGGTTTTTCTGCCGGCGCTGGAAGCGACTGATGAGGCGAGCATCCTTCTCTCAATGCCGGTCGAGGCCGTGCAGAAATATGGCGCGCCGCCGCATGTGATGCTGCATTTCACCGCCGAGGGCGATCGCCTCGATCTTTGCCTGACATTGCACGACAAGCCGGCCAACCGTATGCCGGAGGCAAGCTTCCTATCCTTCACGCCTGATGGTGCCGGGGACTGGAATTTCCGCAAGATGGGCCTCTGGCATCGATCCGGGAATATTGCGACGAGCGGCGGCGGACAATTGCAGGCGGTGACATCAGCACGCAACGATCTCGCTCTGGGTGCGCTGACGATCGAAACCTTCGATGCGCCGCTCGTTGCGCCGCAAAGCTCAGATTTCATGACGTTCTATAAGACGCGGCCGGACTTCGGCTCTGGCATTCGCTTCAATCTGCACAACAATAAATGGGGAACCAATTTCCCGATGTGGTGGCAGGGAGATTTTCAGGCGCGCTTCCGGTTAAGCTTCGACTGAGTTGCTCTCAGGGATCAATCTGCGCGGCCCGGTACGGATTGGGCCGTCCGGGCCGATACGGGACGGCGTTCAGCCGACGCTTACCCATCGGCCGATCCAGCTGATGCGGGGCGCTTCGGGCTGCTGCGGCCTCGGGCGAAACTTCACCAGTACCTCGCGGCCGTCGGAAGAGGCCTTCGTGCGCTCCAGCGCATCGCGTTCGGCAACCGCCTGGCGCCAGTGTTCGTCGTCGCGGCCGTAAGGGCGGCCCTGTTCCTCCCAGATCGCGTAAGCTCTTTTGCTGATCCATTCGTGGCGTCTATCGCTCATCTGTCTATTCCATTCGTCAAAAGTGTTATTCGGCAATTCTGTCCTGCAGAACCGGCGGCCGGCGTTTGGCTGCCATCAGCAGGTCGAGTTCGATCGAGGAGGGTCCGAAACGGGTGAAAAGACTTTCGGCCTGGTCGCTCAGGAGACCATATTTGGAGGCGAATTCATCAAGGCTATAGGGGCGGCCGCGCAGGATTCTGCTTCGGCGCTCCGGTTCACGGATTTGCGTCATTGGTGATAACCCCAGACTGTTTTGCGAATGTGAGAACAAAACAAATTACAGAGACAAAAGTTCCGTGAATTTTCAGGGTTTTTTCGTCTCGTCGTGCCATTCCGGAGCGATCTCAGGCGGGTGGCATAGATTTTTAAGACTGGTGGTCGCCGAGAAAATTTCGACTAAAAGACGCAAGAATATCAGGGCGTTATGGAATTCGCTTCCGCGGCGGCGGATAAATGGGCTTTACCCCGGCGCGTTACTCTATAGAATCAATAGTGTTATTCGGTTCGCAGGGGCAGCAAAACGCTCCGTTCCCCGCGTTGGCGCGACCGATACCGGAGGACTTTGGCTTCAACCCATCAAGAGGAGACAGACATGATGAATGCACTGCCGCCACTTCATGACGGCCATGCGCCGTTCAACCTCCAGCAGCTGTTTCGCGAAGCGCTCTATGCCTTCGAGGAATGGGACAGTGAATTGACCGAACCGATCGTGACCTACGAAGGACGGGTCATCCCCATCAGCTTCGTTTTCGAAGCCATGCGTGAATGCACCGACATCGTGCCGATGAACATCGTCGGCGCCGTCACCGAACGGCTGACCAAGCCGTGGGAGGGCGAAGGCCCGCTCGACCAGATGACTTTCTCGACGGCGGCGCGCGTCATGCGCGTGCTGGTGCGCAAGCGCCTTCTCGCCACGGGTGCCGTGGATCTCGTTGCCGTTTCGGCCCACGCGTCCGAAGACCAGAGCCGCGACTGACAGGATAAGGATCGCGGCCATGGCTGCGATCCTTTTCCGCTTCTTGGCGGAACCTCACCCATTCCCAACCGTTTAATTCGGCAGACACGGCCCGCCGCTACAGCGCCGCTGTGGCACTTTGAATTGCCGCATAATTTTATCCTTAAATCGATCCCGATCTTAGGAATTATGCAGTCGTGACGGGCGAGGAATAAGTACCATGCTAAAATCCATCGTTCATGAAATCATCGGCACACCTCGGCGTGAGCCTGACCTTCCGCAATCGCTCGAGCAGTTTCGCGACAGGAAGCGGGTGCTGATCATCTTCGCAGATGCGCAAGACGACCGCGCTCTCATTCAGGACGAATGGCTGCGCAAAGCGCATATGCGCCTCATCGAAGAAGACGTCGAAGTGTTCAGCATTGCCGGCGGCGGCGCGTTTGCGCTGTTCGACGATGACTGGGAACTCGATGCCGACGATATTCGCGAGCGGCTGCAGGGGCCGCCGTCCGGCGAGTTCGGGCTGATCCTGATCGGACGCGACGGAACCGTGAAGCTGCGCTCGAGCGAGCCAATGACCGCGGAGGATATCTTCGCGGCTTTCGAGATGTTGCCGAAGAAGACGCCTTGGTAGTGTTTCGAGATTCCGTTTGAAGCGGGGCGCGGTGAAGCATCATCCGCGCCCGCATCTTTTGCATGTTCAGAGCTCGAAAGCTTCCTTGAGGCCCAGGCTCTTGCGTTCGCGCAGGTCGAGATCGGCCTCGATATGGGCGATGTGGTGCAGCATCAGCTGGCAGGCGCGGTCGAGTTCGTTGGCTTCGATCGCCGAGATGATGTCACCGTGTTCGGAATGACCGCAGCTCGATKCGGTCGACTGCCCGTAGAGCGCAATCACCAGGGACGAGCGGGCGACGAGCTCTTCCATGAAGCGTTGCATGATCGAATTGCCTGATATGAGCGCCAGCGTCAGATGGAAATCGCCCGATGCCTTGATTTCAGCGCGCCGCGCCGTCTGGCCGCGTTCGCTCATCAGGCGACCTTCTTCCAGCAGAAGCTGTCTCAGATGCGCGATGTCATCGGGCGTGATCTGCGCCGCGGCCTCCCGTAATATGCCGGGTTCGACCAGGCGGCGGGCGGAGAAGATCTGGCGAGCCTCTTCGGGCGAGGGGTAGGCGACGAAGGCGCCGCGGTTCTTCTCGACGCTGACGAGGCCCTCATAGGAGAGCGCCTGCAGGGCGGCGCGCGCAAGCGTGCGGCTGACGTTGAAGAGATTGCCGACATCGCTTTCCGAAAGCTTGGTGCCGGGCGAGAGCCTGCGTTCGACGATCGCTTCGCGGATGGCATCGCGGATCTGTTGCGCGCCGGTATCGGCGGAGTCTTCGGCTTGCTGAGCCTTGGCGGCGGATTTCATGAAAATCGATTTCCTGATGACGACAAACCATATCCGTGTTCGCGGCAAAAGTTAAACAGAATTTGTGCCCGAAATGGCGGCAAAATTGTATACGATTTTCTGCACAAATTGCGCACGATAGCCTAAATCATGTGCAGATACCGTTGTGCCTATAATTTGCTCTCGCAAGTTCGGTAGCGATAAAATCTTTAATTCGCAATGGCTTGATGTGCGCGACGGAGTTTGGCACGGCAGATGCATCGTCTTTTCCGAACAGGGGAAGGCATGATGTCGAAAGCGGCAGAGATCGATATAGTATCCGTTTCGAAGGTCTATGGCGCGACGACGGCGGTCCATGCGATCAGCCTGAAGATTCCGGCCGGCTCCTATTGCTGTTTCCTCGGTCCGTCGGGCTGCGGCAAGACCTCGACGCTGCGCATGATTGCCGGCCACGAGAGCATTTCGTCGGGCGATATCCGGCTCGGCAATGTCGTCGTTACCGATTTTCCGCCGGCCAGCCGCGGCACGGCGATGATGTTCCAGTCCTACGCGCTCTTCCCGCATCTCGATTTGATCGACAACGTCGCCTTCAGCCTGAAGATGAAGGGCGTCGACAAGCAAGAGCGGCAGGCCAAGGCGCTTGAGATGCTGAAGCTGATGCAGATGGAGGCCTATGCCAACCGGCGTCCGGCCCAGCTTTCCGGCGGCCAGCAGCAGCGCGTGGCACTGGCGCGCGCGCTGATCACCGATCCGGAAGCGCTGCTGCTCGACGAGCCGCTGTCGGCGCTCGATCCGTTCCTGAAGATCCGCATGCGCGCCGAACTCAAGAAACTGCAGAAGTCGCTCGGCATCACCTTCGTACACGTCACCCATAGCCAGGAAGAGGCGATGGCGCTCGCCGACGTCATCGTCATCATGAATGACGGCCGGATCGAGCAGGCGGCGGCACCTCGCGAGGTCTTCGAGCGGCCGGCGACTGCCTTCGTCGCGCGGTTCATGGGCGACCACAATGTGCTGTCCGGCCGGGTGACGTCGAGCGAGAACGGCGTGCTCGTCATGACCGTGCCGGAAGGTCAGAGCTTTTCCGTGCGCGGGACGGGCAGGGAGGTCGGCGAGCCTGTCGATATCGGTATCCGCACCGACCGCGTGCGCCTGCAGGTGGCGACCGAATGGACGCTCGGCTTCGACGGTATCGTCTCCAACATCGAATATCGCGGGTCTTCCGTGAAGATCACCGTCCTCGGCGCGGGCAGCGACGACTTCACCGTCATTGCCGACGACGGCGACTATTTCGCCCGACCGGTTGCCGTCGGCGACACCGTCTCGCTCAGCTGGGCGCTCGAAGATGCCGTGCTTCTCGGCCGCTCTTCCGCATGAGCCATTACCATCAAAAACACTGAACCTTCCGTATCAAGAAAAGGGGAACTGACATGACGACTGAAACGACATCGACCAAAGCGGAAAAGGGGCTTTCCCGCCGCACGCTGCTGAAGACGGGTGCTGCCGCCGTCGGCGCCATCGCCGGCTCCGGCGCCATTACCGGCTTTCCCACAATCTGGGCGCAGACGAACATCACGCTTCGCCAGTTCGGCACCGGTGTTTCGAACATCAATGCCATCGCCGAGAAGTGCAAGGCCGATCTCGGCATCACGCTGGAGATGACGGCAACCGATTCCGACGCCGCCGCCCAGCGCGCCGTCACCCAGCCCGACAGCTACGACATTGCCGACATCGAATACTGGATCGCCAAGAAGGTGTTCCCGACCGGCGTGCTGCAGCCGATGGACGTCAAGAAGCTGAAATATTACGACAAGATCGTGCCGCTGTTCATCAACGGCAAGCTAAAGCCGGAAAGCGTCATCGCCCAGGGTACGGCGCCGCATACGGTCGGCTTCGTCGGGGCGCAGGGTTCCAAGAAGTTCGCCAAGGAGCCGACACAGTGGATGACGATGGTTCCGACCATCTACAATGCCGACACGCTCGGCATCCGTCCTGATCTCACCGGCCGTCCGATCACCAGCTGGGCCGATATTCTCGATCCGGCCTTCAAGGGCAAGACCGCGATCCTCAACATCCCGTCGATCGGCATCATGGATGCGGCGATGATCATGGAAGCCTCCGGCAAGATCAAATATGCCGACAAGGGCAACATGACGAAGGAAGAAATCGACAAGACGATCGACTTCCTGATCAAGACCAAGGGCGACGGCCAGTTCCGTGCCTTCTGGAAGTCGTTCGACGAAAGCGTCAACCTGATGGCCTCGGGCGAAGTGGTCATCCAGTCGATGTGGTCGCCGGCCGTCGCCGCCGTCCGTTCGAAGGGCATTGCCTGCACCTTCCAGCCGCTCAAGGAAGGCTATCGCGCCTGGGGTGGCGGTCTCGGCCTTGCCTCGCACCTCAAAGGCGCGGAGCTCGATGCAGCCTATGAATATATCAACTGGTACACATCGGGCTGGGTCGGCGGCTACCTCAATCGCCAGGGCTATTATTCCGCCTGCATGGACACCGCCAAGGAATTCATGTCGGCCGACGAATGGGGCTACTGGATCGAAGGCAAGCCGGCGCAGGGCGATATCCTGTCTCCCGAGGGCAAGGTCATGGAGAAGGCCGGCGCTGTTCGCGACGGTGGCTCCTTCGAAGCCCGCATGGGTGCTGTCGCCTGCTGGAACTCCGTCATGGACGAGGACCGCTACATGGTCCGTCGCTGGAACGAGTTCATCGCTGCCTAAGGCCCGGTTGGCGGTTGCCGCTTTTCCCCTCCCCAACCCTCCCCACAAGGGGGAGGGAGTCCGGAGGTGGTGCGGTACAGAAACTCCCTCCCCCTTGTGGGGAGGGTTGGGGAGGGGTCTTCTCAGTCCTCCCTGCCCGAAAGCAAGGTTCGCGGTGGCCCAGGCGCTGCCGCGAATCTCTTCTCCTCGGCGGGGGAGAAGGTGCCTGCAGGCGGATGAGGGGGCGGGGCACGAGCCTCTGTCATCACCCCTGACAATGAGACAACGGAGAACCGGATCATGGCGACCATCGCAGCGGAAACGGAGGAGGATGGCCAGGGCGCGCGCGGCGGGCGCGGACTGAGGCTTTCCCCATCGGCGATATCCTATCTCCAGGCGACGCCGCTGTTCGTCATTCTCGGCTTCTTCTTCCTGCTGCCGATCGCCATGATCGCGGTCGTCAGCTTCTGGGACTACGACTTTGCCGGTCTCTATCCCGATTTCCTGACGATGAACTACACCGATACGCTCGGTTCGTGGGTGACGTGGAAGACCTATCTCAACACGCTGAAATTCACAGCGATCGTCTGGTCGCTGACGCTCGTCATCGGATTCTGGGTCGCCTATTYCCTGGCCTTCCACATCCGCAAGACCTCGACGCAGATGATCCTCTTCCTCGTCTGCACCGTGCCATTCATGACGTCGAACATCATCCGCATGATCTCGTGGATCCCGGTGCTCGGGCGCAACGGCCTCGTCAATTCGACGCTGATCGAAATGGGCATCATTCCGCAGCCGATCGAATGGCTGCTCTATTCCGACTTCGCCGTCGTGCTCGCCATGGTGCATCTCTATACGCTGTTCATGGTGACGCCGATCTTCAACACGCTGATGCGCATCGACCGGTCGCTGTTCGAGGCGGCGCGCGATGCCGGCGCCTCCGGCTGGCAGGTTTTATGGAATGTCGTCATCCCGCTCGCCAAGCCCGGCATGGCGATCGGCACGATCTTCGTCGTCACGCTCGTCATGGCTGATTTTTCGACGGTGCAGGTGATGTCCGGCGGCCAGAGCGCCTCGGTGGCGCTGATGATGAAGAATCAGATGTCGCTGCTGCAATATCCGGCCGCTGCCGCCAACGCTGTGGTGCTGCTCGCCGTCGTGCTGTTGATGGTTGCAGCCATCCTGCGCGTCGTCGACATCCGCAAGGAGCTTTGAGATGAACCACGAAAAACGCGGCCTTGAATTCTATCTGCTGGCGATCTTCTTCATCATCTTCGTGCTGTTCCTCTACGGCCCGCTTTCGGCAATCCTGATCCTCTCCTTCCAGGGGCCGGATGGCGGCCTGACCTTCCCGATGAACGGCGTTTCCACGCACTGGTTCTTCAACCTGTTCGAGAAGCAGGCGGTCGGCGATTTCGGCGCTTCCTTCCGTCGCTCCTTCACTCTCGGGCTGATGGTGATGGCGGTGACCGTCATCGTCTCGCTGCTTGCCGGCCTTGCCTTCCGGCGACGGTTTCGCGGTTCGACGGCGCTGTTCTATGCCACGGTCGCAAGCCTCGTCGTGCCGTCGATCATCATCTCGCTCGGCATCGGCGTCGTCTTCCAGGAGGGAGGGCTGAAGCCTGCCTGGTATTCGTCGGCCTTTGGCGCCCATCTCACCTGGACGCTGCCGTTCGGCGTGCTGATCATGTTTGCCGTCTTCAACCGCTTCTCGCCGGCCTATGAAGAGGCAGCGCGTGACCTTGGCGCCAACTCCTGGCAGACGTTCCGCCATGTCGTGCTGCCGATGATCGCGCCGAGCCTGATCGGTGTCGGCCTGTTCGGCTTCACGCTCTCCTATGACGAATTCGCCCGCACTCTGATGACATCAGGCACCTACAATACGCTGCCGCTCGAAATCTACGGCATGACGACTAACGTCACGACGCCGGTGCTCTATGCGCTCGGCACGGTGACGACGCTGTTTTCCTTCACCATCATTCTCCTCGCACTCGGCATCATGACGATGCTCAGCCGGCGGCAGGCAAAGATAAGCTGACATGCGCATCCTCATCGTCAATCCGAACACCACGGCCTCCATGACCGACAAGGCCGCGACCGCCGCGCGTGCAGTGGCGGCATCAGGCACGGAGATCATCGCGGCCACCTCGCGCATGGGGCCGGTCTCCATCGAGGGACATTACGACGGCGCACTGGCGATCCCCGGCCTGCTCGCCGAACTCAAGGAGCGGCAGGCGGCAGGTTATGACGCGGCCGTTATCGCCTGCTTCGACGATACCGGGCTCGAAGCGGCACGAACCTTTGCCGATGTGCCGATCCTCGGCCTTTGCGAATCCGCCGTGGTGACGGCGGGCTTCCTGGCGCAGCGCTTCACCGTGGTGACGACGCTGGAGCGGTCGCGGGTGCTGATCGACAATCTGGTGCGCCGCTACGGCATGGGCGACCGCGCCAGGGTGCGCGCCTCCGACATCCCGGTGCTGGAGCTGGAAGATGCGGCCTCGGGCGCGATAGGCAAGCTCAGGGCCGAGATCGAGCGGGCGCTTTCGGAAGACGGCGCCGAGGCGATCGTGCTCGGCTGCGCCGGCATGACCGATCTGGCGCGTGAGCTGCAGGAGATCTACGGCGTGCCTGTCGTCGATGGCGTTGCCGCCGCCGTCAAGCAGGCCGAAGCGCTGGTGTCGCTCGGACTTTCCACCAGTAAGCGCGGCTCCTACGCATCGCCGTTGCCGAAACCCTTCACCGGGGCGATGAGCAGTTTCTCGCCGGTCCTCAAGGTCGGCTGAACTGATGTCCGTCTCTTTCGATTTCAAGCAGCTCACCGAGCGCGAACGCTACAAGCTGATGATCGGCACGATCATCCCGCGGCCGATCGCGCTGGTGACGACGGTCGACGAGAATGGCCGGGTCAACGCCGCACCCTTCAGCTTCTTCAACTGCCTTTCGGCCGATCCGCCGATCCTCGCGATCGGGGTCGAGAACAATGCCGACATGTCGTTCAAGGATACCGGCCATAATATCCGCATGACCGAGGTGTTCACGGTCAATATCGTCTCCTTCGCGATCGCCGAGGCGATGCATGTCTGCGGCGCCAAATATCCGCGCGGCGTCGACGAGCTGAGGGAAGCAGGCCTGACGGCGATGCCGGGCGAGAAGGTGGCTTCGCCCTTCATCGCTGAGGCGCCGGCCGCCTTCGAATGCAAGCGGCATGTGACGCTGGAACTCGGCCGCTCGCGGCAGATCGTCATGGGCGAGATCGTCTATGCACATTACCGCGACGGTGTCGTCGATCCGCAAAGGCTGCATGTCGATCCGGCCGCGGTCGATGCCATCGCGAGGCTCGGCGGCGATACCTGCGCCACCATCCGCGACCGTTTCGAGATGCTGACGCCGAAGCTCTGACATAGAGCGTTTCCGTTTTCTTCGGGTCACGAAAATGCTCTATCTCTTTGTCTTCGCGCAATTCCGGACGCAAAACCGCTGCGCAGTTCTGCCGGAATTGCTCCAGGGATAGCCCCAAGTTTTTGCTTTACTTTTTCGGCTCCCGCAAGAATGGTCGGCTACGGATCATTGCGGCAGAGGAGCGCTTTACCCATGACAATCGAGGACGATCTCAGCCGGATCGCGGAGCAGGAGAAAGTCCTGAGCTTCGACGCCTTTGACCTGACGACGGCATGGCAGCTCGGCAAGCTTCTGCAGGAACTCGCCACTGAGCGCGGCCTCGGCATTGCGATCGACGTCACCCTACATTCGATGCCGGTCTTCTATGCGGCACTTCCGGGTGTAACGCCCGACAACGTCAACTGGGTTCGCCGCAAGCGCAACATGGTGCTGCGCTATTTCCGCAGCAGCTATGCTTCCGGCCTGAAGCTGCAGAAGGATGGCAGGACGGTCGAGGATAACGGGCTTTCCGGCGCCGATTATGCGCCGCATGGCGGCAGTTTCCCGATCAACGTCAAGGGCACCGGTTGCATCGGCGCCGTCACCGTCTCAGGACTGCCGCAGCGCGACGACCACAATCTCGCGGTCGAGGCGCTGGCGCTGATGCTCGCCAAGGATCTGGATACGCTGCGGCTGGGCCCGATGCTCTGACGCGGTCTCTGCTGCCCTAATTTTGACAGAAAAAAGCCATGAAAACTTCAAATTCGCGTAGCCGCTCCGGTGACGCGGGCTTGTCCTGCGGCTAAGCTGCGGCATCGCACTCCTCATCTTACCCGGGACGCCATGATCCGCTTGTTCCTTGCGCTTGCCGCCACCATCGGCTTCGGCCTTTTCCTTGCCTCCTGCAACACGCTTTCCAAGGAGGAATGCGTTGCCGCCGACTGGCGGGTGATCGGCGAGAGCGACGGCGCGGCGGGCTACGAGCCGCAACAGCGCTTCGCCGCACATGCGAAATCCTGCGAGCGGGTGAAGATCGTGCCCGATCAGACGATCTGGTTTCAGGGATATCAAGCCGGCCTGGTGCGCTACTGCACGCCGCTCAGCGGGCTTGCGCGCGGCCAGGCGGGCAGCGGCTACGCCAATGTCTGCCCGCCGGAGACCGCGCCCGGTTTCCTGCGCGGCTTCGGCCTCGGCAGCAAGCAGCACGAGCTGCAGGCGCGCCTCAGCTCGATGCAGAGCGATTATAGCAATAAGGAGACTGATATCGACGAGCTTTCCGACAAGCTGAGGGATGCCAAGGACGGCGACCGCTCGGAACTGCGCCGGCGGATCGAGGATCTGGAAGATGACATGCACGACATCCGCCGCGACCAGCGCGACGTGCAGGACGATCTCGACCGTGTCAACGAGGATGTCGAGTGGTTCCAGCGGAACCCGAACGCCGAACTGCCGGCGCCGGGTTACTGATCCCCGACCTCAGAGCTTCCCGCCGGCCTCGGCGATGCCCTTTGTCAGGCTGCCCGTTGCCGGGAAGAGCGGGATGAGGCAGGCCTGCAGGGCGTGATAGATATCGCCCTTGCCGGGGAACAGCGAGTGCGAGGGAACGAGATCTTCCGTCAATTCCTCGTGCCAGCCGCCGTTCTTGTGGTCGATGAAGGCGCGCTCGATCACGTTCCAGATCTTGCGGTAGCTCTCTTCATGGAAATCGCTCGGCAGGTGCTCGTTGAGGAAATGTGCGGCAGCCGCACCTTCGCAGGCTGGCCACCAGAGCTTGTTGCGCTTGGCAGGCTTGTCGTCCCAATCGAGCGTATAGAAGAAGCCGCCCTTGTCGTTGTCCCAGCCGAGCGCCATGGATTGCGCAAAGAGCGCCTTGGCCGCATCCGGCATCCATTCGATGCGTTTGCCGCCGAGCGCCCAGAGCTGCAGGATGAGGCGGGCCCATTCCAGCCAGTGGCCGGGCGTCGTGCCGGCCGGGCGGAACATTTCGTTCGGATGATAGTAGGTCTTGTCGAGATTCCATTCGGCATCGAAATGCTCGGCGACGCGCCAGTCCACCGAACCGGCGGCGCGGCGGATGACGAGATCGGCGATGCTTTCGGCCTTGGTCAGATATTCCCGGTCGCCGGTGGCTTCGAAGGCCGCCATCAGCGCTTCGGTCAGGTGCATGTTGGAGTTCTGGCCGCGATAGGCGCCGCCATCGAGCGGCTGCCAGTCGGCGGTGAATTCCTCGGCGATGGCGCCGTGCTTTTCTTCCCAGAACTTCGTGTTGAGGATCTCGGTGATATCATCAAGCATGCCGTCGGCAAGCGGATGGCCGATCGTCTTTGCGGCTGAGGCGGCCAGCAGCACGAAAGCGTGGCCATAGCCCTGCTTGTTGGAATCGACGGGACCGTCATTGTTGAGGGACCAGAAATAGCCGCCATTTTTCCGGTCGCGATGATGGTTCCAGATATAATCCATGCCGTGGTCGACGACGTCGGAGGCGCCTGGACGGCCGAGCAGGGCGCCGATCGAGAAGCAATGCACGGCGCGCGCGGCGATATGGATGCCGCGAACCTGGCCCTCGGCGTCGAGAGGCCCGCCTTCGTCGTCGAGATCGTAGAAACCGCCCTTGGGGTTGACCGAATTGTGCTGGAAGAAATCGAAGAGACCGTTCGCCTGGGTCAGCAGCCAGCCGCGGTGATAGGCGCGGGTCGTCCAGTTTCCAAGCACGGCGTTGCCGGTTGCGGGTGCCATGATGCTCCTCCGATTTCGTGCACAAAGCGTTGTAAACGCCTATATAGGCGTCGTGCGAGTCTGTCATCCGGCGAGATTTGCAAAGCACGAAATCGACAGGCATATATTGACATAAAGATATCTTTATGTGATTTGGAAGTCTGGTCTTACGACGTCAAGGAGCCCTCCCGTGTTTGACAATCTCTTTGGTCCGGAAACGGGCAAGCGTGACGGCAGTGAAGTTTTCGCAGCTTTGAAACAAGCCGCGAGCGAGCGCATCCTTGTTCTCGACGGCGCCATGGGCACGCAGATCCAGGGGCTCGGCTATGACGAAGACCAGTTTCGCGGAACGCGCTTCATTGGCTGCGCCTGTCACCAGAAGGGCAATAACGACCTTCTGATCCTGACCCAGCCGGACGCGATCGAAGAGATCCATTACAGATACGCCAAGGCCGGCGCCGATATTCTTGAGACCAACACCTTCTCCTCGACCCGCATCGCCCAGGCCGATTATGAGATGGAAGGTGCGGTCTACGACCTCAACAAGGAAGGTGCCGAGATCGTGCGCCGGGCAGCACAGCGCGCCGAGCGCGAAGACGGCCGCCGTCGTTTCGTAGCCGGCGCCATCGGGCCGACCAACCGCACCGCCTCGATCTCGCCCGACGTCAACAATCCCGGCTTTCGCGCCGTGACCTTCGACGATCTGCGCTCCGCCTATGGCGAGCAGATCGACGGACTGATCGACGGCGGCGCCGATATCATCCTCATCGAGACGATCTTCGACACGCTGAACGCCAAGGCGGCGATCTTCGCCTGCGAGGAGCGCTTCGAGGCCAAGGGCGTGCGCCTGCCGGTGATGATCTCGGGCACGATCACCGACCTTTCCGGCCGCACGCTGTCCGGCCAGACGCCGTCGGCCTTCTGGAACTCGGTGCGTCACGCCAATCCCTTCACGATCGGCCTCAACTGCGCGCTCGGCGCCAATGCGATGCGCCCGCATCTGCAGGAGCTTTCGGGTGTTGCCGACACCTTCATCTGCGCCTATCCGAATGCCGGCCTGCCGAACGAGTTCGGCCAGTATGACGAAACGCCGGAGCTGATGGCGGCGCAGATCGACGGCTTCGCCCGCGAAGGCCTTGTCAACATCGTCGGCGGCTGCTGCGGCTCGACGCCGGAGCATATCAAGGCGATCGCCGAGACCGTTGCCAAGTACAAGCCACGGCCGATCCCCGAGCATCGCCCCTTCATGTCGCTGTCGGGTCTCGAACCCTTCGAACTGACGAAGGACATCCCCTTCGTGAATGTCGGAGAACGCACCAACGTCACCGGCTCGGCCCGCTTCCGCAAGCTGATCACCAACGCCGATTTCACGGCAGCGCTCGATGTGGCGCGCGACCAGGTCGAGAACGGCGCGCAGGTGATCGACATCAACATGGACGAGGGGCTGATCGACTCCGAAAAGGCGATGGTCGAATTCCTCAACCTGATCGCCGCCGAGCCTGACATCGCCCGCGTGCCTGTCATGATCGACTCGTCGAAATTCTCAATCATCGAATCCGGCCTGAAGCGCGTCCAGGGCAAGCCGATCGTCAACTCGATCTCGCTGAAGGAAGGCGAGGAGAATTTCCTCGCCCAGGCGCGGCTGTTGCACAATTATGGTGCCGCCGTCGTGGTCATGGCCTTCGATGAAACGGGGCAGGCTGACAGCTATGAGCGCAAGGTGGAAATCTGCACGCGCGCCTACAAGCTGCTGACCGAAAAGATCGGCTACCCGCCCGAGGATATCATCTTCGATCCGAACATCTTCGCGGTCGCGACCGGCATCGAGGAGCACAATAATTACGGCGTCGACTTCATCGAGGCGACGCGGACGATCCGCGAGCGCATGCCGCTGGTGCATATTTCGGGCGGTGTTTCGAACCTGTCCTTCTCGTTCCGCGGCAACGAGCCGGTGCGCGAGGCGATGCACGCCGTGTTCCTCTACCACGCCATCCAGGCGGGCATGGACATGGGCATCGTCAATGCCGGCCAGCTTGCTGTTTACGACAACATCGATCCCGAGCTGCGCGAGGCCTGCGAGGATGTGGTGCTGAACCGCCGTCCCGACGGCACCGAGCGGCTGCTCGAAGTGGCGGAGAAATTCCGTGGCGGCGCGGCACGCGAAGGCCGAGTCCAGGATCTTTCCTGGCGCGAATGGAGCGTCGAGAAGCGTCTCGAACATGCGCTGGTCAACGGCATCACCGAATATATCGAGGCCGATACCGAGGAGGCGCGCCAGCAGGCTGCAAGGCCGCTGCACGTCATCGAAGGGCCGCTGATGGCCGGCATGAACGTCGTCGGCGACCTGTTCGGCTCGGGCAAGATGTTCCTGCCGCAGGTGGTCAAGTCGGCGCGCGTGATGAAGCAGGCGGTGGCCGTGCTGCTGCCCTACATGGAAGAGGAAAAGCGCCTCAATGGCGGCGAGGAACGCCGGTCGGCCGGCAAGATCCTGATGGCGACGGTCAAGGGCGATGTGCACGATATCGGCAAGAACATCGTCGGCGTCGTGCTTGCCTGCAACAATTACGAGATCGTCGACCTCGGCGTCATGGTGCCGGCGACGAAGATCCTCGAAACGGCGATTGCCGAAAAGGTCGATGTCATCGGCCTTTCCGGCCTGATCACGCCGTCGCTCGACGAGATGGTGCATGTCGCGGCCGAAATGGAGCGGCAGGGCTTCGAGATCCCGCYGCTGATCGGCGGGGCAACGACCAGCCGCGTGCATACGGCCGTGAAGATCCATCCCGGCTACAACAAGGGGCAGACGATCTACGTGACCGATGCGAGCCGCGCCGTCGGCGTCGTCTCTGCCCTGCTGTCACCGGAGAACCGCCAGGCCTATGTCGACGACATTCGCGCCGAATATGCCAAGGTGGCGGCCGCCCATGCGCGCAGCGAGGCCGAGAAGGTGCGCTTGCCGTTGCCCCGGGCTCGCGAGAATGCGCATAAGGTCGACTGGTCTGCCTACCGGCCGGTGAAGCCGCAATTCTTCGGCACACGGGTGTTCGAGGATTACGATCTGGCCGAGCTTGCCAAATATATCGACTGGACGCCGTTCTTCCAGACCTGGGAGCTGCGCGGCCGGTACCCCGCCATTCTCGACGACGAGAAGCAGGGCGAGGCGGCGCGTGCGCTCTGGGCCGATGCGCAGGCCATGCTGAAGAAGATCATCGACGAGAAGTGGTTCCGCCCGCGCGCCGTCATCGGCTTCTGGCCGGCCGGCGCGGTCGGCGATGATATCCGGCTGTTCACGGACGAGAGCCGGAGCCAAGAGCTTGAGACCTTCTATACGCTGCGCCAGCAGCTTTCCAAGCGGGACGGGCGGCCGAACGTGGCGCTCTCCGACTTCGTGGCGCCTGTCACAAGCGGTGCTCAGGATTATGTCGGCGGCTTCGTGGTGACGGCGGGTATCGAGGAAATCGCCATCGCCGAACGTTTCGAACGGGCGAACGACGATTATTCGTCGATCCTCGTCAAGGCGCTGGCCGACCGCTTCGCCGAAGCCTTTGCCGAGCGCATGCACGAGCGGGTGCGGCGCGAATACTGGGGCTATGCCAAGGACGAGACGCTCAGCAAGGAGGATCTCATCACCGAAGCCTATGCCGGCATTCGCCCGGCGCCCGGTTATCCCGCCCAGCCCGACCACACCGAAAAGGCAACACTCTTCAAGTTGCTCGACGCTGAAAAAGCGGCCGGCGTGAAGCTGACCGAGAGTTATGCGATGTGGCCGGGCTCCTCGGTCTCCGGCCTCTATATCGGCCATCCCGACTCCTATTATTTCGGCGTCGCCAAGGTGGAGCGCGATCAGGTGGAAGACTATGCGGCCCGCAAGGGCATGGAGGTTTCCGAGATCGAGCGCTGGCTCGGGCCAGTGCTGAACTATGTGCCGCGCAAGACCGAAACCGAGATCGAGGATGCGGCGTAACCAGCCGTTTGGCGTCGTCCGCTGATAAAGTGATTCAAGAAACGAGGAAGCCGGAAAGTGATTCACTTTCCGGCTTCGTGCTTTTGAAAATCAAGAAGATTATTCTTTGGAGCCGATGATGTCGGCTTTGCGTTTCAAGTCACCGCGATCGTCAGCTCCGCGACGAAATCATAGGCGTCGCCGCGATAGAGCGAGCGGGTGAATTCGACGGCGCGGCCGGAGCCGAGATAGGAGATACGCTCGATCGACAGGCCGGCCGCACCGACGGAGACGCCGAGAAGCTGGGCGTCGGCTTCCTTCATGTTGGTCGCCGAGATGCGCTGCACGGCGCGCACGGGGCGAACCTGGAGGCGTTCGAGCTCGGCATAGAGCGAATTGGTGACGGCTGAGGGATCGGGCAGGAATTCGCCGGAGACGCTGGCGTTCTCGATTGCCARCGGCTGGTCGTCGGCGATGCGCAGGCGGGAGAGGCGCGAAACCTTGACGTCGGTACCGAGGCCAAGGATCATCATCTCATCGGGCGAGGGGGTATGGATGCCCTTGTGCAGCCATTCGGAGCGGGAGGACATGCCGCGGCGCGCCATATCCTCAGTAAAGGAGGTGAGCTGCGACAGGCGTTGCTCGACCTTGGAGACCGGCTTGGCGACGAAGGTGCCCGAGCCGTGGCGGCGCACCAGCAGGCCGTCGGCGACAAGTTCGTCGATCGCCTTGCGCACGGTGACGCGGCTAACGGCGGCGAATTCGGCGATGTCGCGCTCCGGCGGCAGCGCATCGCCGTGGCCGAGCGTGCCGGTGCGCACGGCCTCTTCGAGCATGCGACGCAGCTTGACGTAGAGCGGGCCGGTGCCGGCAGCCTGCAAGCGCTCCAGGGACAGGATGGTAGCGAGGTCGTCGCTCATGCCGCACCTCTCTGCTTGTTGTTCAAGAGCTTCACCGCAAGTTCCACTGCGCCGTGCAAGGCATCGTTCTTCGGTCTGGCGAGCAGCGGCCTGTAGCGTTCGGAAAGCCAGGGTTCATAGGCTTCGGCAAGACCGCCGAGCAGGCAGATCGAGGGGCATTCGGGCCAGAGCAGCGCGTCGAGGCTTTCGCCGATCGCCGTTGCCGCATCCGTGACGATGCCGACCGCGATGGCATCGCCCTTGGCCGCATGCTGAAAGACGATCGGTGCGTAGACGGCAAAGTCCTTCGGTCTTGCCGAATGGGCGAATTCGACGATGCGCTCGGGATCGTTGCCGTATTCGGTCATGACCGCGTCGGTGATCGGCGATGCCGGGCGCACCCCGTCATGGGCGAGCAGCGATCGTTCCAGCAGGTCGCGACCGAGGCGGGCGCCGCTTGCCTGGTCGCCGACAACGAAACCCCAGCCGCCGATGCCGTTCAGCCGGCCATCCCTACGGGCATTATAAACCGAGCCGGTGCCGAAGGCGCCGACGATGCCGTCGGCATCGCCGAGCGCGCCCTGCAGGGCGATCAGCGCATCGGTGACGACGCGGCCTTCGGTGAAGGGCAGGGCCTTTTCGATTCGTCTACCATAATCGCCGACATTGGCGCCGGCGACGCCGACGACGGCTGCGACGGAGGAAATGGTTTCAGCGGCAAGCCCGGCATCGCCTAGCGCCTGCCGGGCGGATTCGACGATATTGAGAAGGGAGTTTTCCAGATCCGACAGGATGTTGGCAGGGCCGGCTTTGCCGCGGCCGATGACATTGCCGTTCCTGTCCGCGACTGCGGCCCGGCAGCTCGTTCCGCCGCCGTCTATGCCGATTGCAAGCTCCGTCATCGGGCCTCCGAATATGCCGTTCCCTATGTTTTTTAATACAATACCAAAAAAATACCATTTACCAAGTGGGAATGACGTGGAAAATCAATCTTTTTATCATATTGATTTTGCTTGATTAAATTTTTTAATGAGTTTTATCAGGCCGAAAAGTTAATTTCGGCTGGACAATTGGTATTTTTTTGGCATTAATTCGGCAAAAGGGAACAGCACTTCGAAGCCCACGAAAACCGGCAGTTAAGTCAAGCCGGAACCGCTTCGAGGATGATCGAGAGAACGACCCCCGGCCCATCAAGCTGGGGGCGAATTCGGGCATCCATCGGCTTTCCCCATCATTTCGCCGCTCCCGGTGCAGCCGCCGGGAAGGCGCGCAGTTCGGCCGCAGGCGATCCGCCTTCGTGTCCGTCGAGCTTTCGGGACCGGCATTGCTGGCGGTCCTCCAAGGGGCGTTGGGTGTTGCCTCAGACACACCAATTGCTTGTTTCAGATCGAAAACAGCGCCTCGCGGCGCTTAAAACAGGAGAGGGAAATGAAAAACACTGCTCTGAAAAGCCTGCTGCTTGCCTCCAGTCTGCTGAGTTCAGCCKGTCTCGTCCACGCCGCCGACGTCACGCTGACGGTCGAAAGCTGGCGTAACGACGACCTGCAGATCTGGCAGGAAAAGATCATCCCGGCTTTCGAAGCCAAGAACCCGGGCATCAAGATCGTTTTCTCGCCGACCGCGCCGACCGAATACAACGCCTCGCTGAATGCCAAGCTCGATGCAGGCTCCGCAGGCGATATCATCACCTGCCGTCCGTTCGATGCCTCGCTCGAACTCTTCAACAAGAAGCAGCTCACTGACATCACCAGCCTGCCTGGCATGGAGAACTTCTCGCCGGTCGCCAAGGCCGCCTGGAGCACCGACGACGGCAAGTCGACCTTCTGCGTGCCGATGGCTTCTGTCATCCACGGCTTCATCTACAACAAGGATGCCTTCGACAAGCTCGGCATCTCTGTGCCGAAGACCCAGGACGAGTTCTACGCAGCGCTCGACAAGATCAAGGCCGACGGCACCTACATTCCGCTCGCCATGGGCACGAAGGACCTCTGGGAAGCCGCTACCATGGGCTACCAGAATATCGGCCCGAACTACTGGAAGGGTGAGGACGGCCGCGCCGCCCTGATCGCCGGCAAGGAAAAGCTGACGGATGCCGACTGGGTCAAGCCCTATGAAGAGCTTGCCAAGTGGAAGCCCTATCTCGGCGACGGCTTCGAAGCCCAGACCTATTCGGACAGCCAGAACCTGTTCACGCTCGGTCGTGCCGCGATCTATCCGGCCGGCTCGTGGGAAATCTCGCTGTTCAACAGCCAGGCACAGTTCAAGATGGGCGCCTTCCCGCCGCCGGTTCCGAAGGCCGGCGACACGGGCTACATCTCCGACCATCCGGATATCGGCGTCGCTCTGAACACCAAGAGCACGCATGCCGAGGAAGCCAAGAAGTTCCTCAGCTGGGTCGCTTCGCCTGAGTTCGCCGATATCTACGCCAACGCGCTGCCGGGCTTCTTCAGCCTGAACTCCAACCCGGTCAAGATGTCCGATCCGCTCGCTCAGGAATTCGTTTCCTGGCGCGGCCCGTACAAGTCGACGGTGCGCTCGACCTACCAGATCCTGTCGCGCGGCACGCCGAACCTCGAAAACGAGACCTGGGTCGAATCGGCCAATGTGATCAACGGCACGGATACGCCTGCGGTTGCTGCCGAAAAGCTCCAGAAGGGCCTCGACAGCTGGTACAAGCCGGCCAAGTGATGTGATCCGGGGCGGCGTTTGCAGCCCCTCATCCGGCCTGCCGGCCACCTTCTCCCCGCTCGCGGGGAGAAGGAGACTCGCAGCGACCTCCCAGCCCGATAGCATCTCAACAGGGCGTGTTCCCTCTCCTCCCAGGTGGCAGAGAGTTAGGGTGAGGCGCAACGTTTTCCACCTGTGCTGCCCTTGCAGCCAGTCGACAAGAACAGGCAAAAGCCATGAGCGAAACCGACAACGCGGCTGATATTGTCCCGATCAAGCGCGCGGTGCGCTGGCACATTTTCGTCTTCATGCTGCCGGCCCTGATCGTCTATTCGGCGGTCATGGTGCTGCCGCTCATCGAAACTCTTCGGCTGTCGCTCTACAATACGGTCGACGGGCAGCCGGCCTTCGTCGGACTGGCGAATTTCAAGGTGCTGTTCGGCGATGCGCGCTGGGCGCGCGATTTCTGGAATGCCCTTGTCAATAACCTGATCTTCTTTGCCATCCACATGTGCGTGCAGAACCCGATCGGGGTGGCGCTTGCCGCCCTGCTTTCGGTGCCGAAGCTGCGCGGCGTCGCCTTCTATCGCACGGCGATGTTCCTGCCGACGCTCTTGTCCTTCGTCATCGTCGGCTTCATCTGGAAGCTCATCCTTTCGCCGATCTGGGGCGTGGCGCCCTGGATGCTCGATCTCATCGGTTTGAAATTCCTGTTCGCACCCTGGCTCGGCAAGTCCGGTTCGGCGCTGATTGCGGTGTCGCTGATCTCGAACTGGCAATATATCGGCATTCCGATGATGCTGATCTATGCCGCACTGCTCAGCATCCCCGAAGAGGTGATCGAGGCGGCCGAATGCGATGGCATCACCGGCTGGGCCCAATTCTGGAAAATCAAGCTGCCGCTGATCCTGCCGGCGATCGGCATCATCTCGATCCTGACCTTCGTCGGCAATTTCAATGCCTTCGACCTGATCTATACCGTGCAGGGGGCGCTTGCCGGACCTGACATGTCGACCGACATTCTCGGCACGCTGCTCTACCGCACCTTCTTCGGTTTCCAGCTTCAGCTCGGCGACCGCTCGATGGGCGCGACGATTGCCACGGTGATGTTCCTCATCATCCTCGCCGGCGTCTCGCTTTATCTGTTCGTCATCCAGCGGCGCATGCGTCGCTACCAATTCTGAGGAGCGCGCATGTCCAAGGCACGCACATCTCCCATCCGCACCGGCCTCGTGCATCTGGCGCTGAGCGCCTATACGCTGGTCGCGCTGTTTCCGGTGTTTCTGACCATCGTCAACTCGTTCAAGGATCGTGCCTCGATCTTCCGCGAGCCGCTGATGATCCCGACGCCATCGACCTTCAGTCTGGTCGGCTATCAGACGGTGCTCGGGCAGGGCGATTTCGCCACCTATTTCCAGAACAGCTTCATCGTCACGATCGTCTCGATCCTGCTGGTGCTGCTCTTCGGCGCCATGGCGGCCTTCGCGCTCTCGGAGTACCGCTTCCGCGGCAATATGCTGCTTGGTCTCTACATGGCGATCGGGATCATGATCCCGATCCGTCTCGGCACGGTGGCGATCCTGCAGGGCATGGTGGCGGCCGGCCTCGTCAATACGCTGACGGCGCTGGTTCTTGTCTATACCGCGCAGGGCATACCGCTGGCGATCTTCATCCTGTCGGAATTCATGCGCACGGTTTCGGACGATCTGAAGAATGCCGGGCGCATCGACGGGCTTTCCGAATATGCAATCTTCTTCCGCCTGGTGCTGCCGCTGGTGCGCCCGGCGATGGCGACGGTCGCGGTCTTCACGATGATCCCGATCTGGAACGATCTCTGGTTCCCGCTGATCCTCGCACCCTCCGAGGCCACCAAGACGGTGACGCTCGGCTCGCAGATCTTCATCGGCCAGTTCGTCACCAACTGGAACGCGGTGCTGGCGGCGCTGTCGCTGGCGATCCTGCCGATCCTCGTCCTCTACGTCATCTTCTCGCGGCAGCTGATCCGCGGCATCACGTCAGGAGCCGTCAAGTGAGCCAATCCGAAAAGCCGATCCGCGTCCTCGTTGCCGGCCTCGGCAATATGGGCCGCAGCCACGCGCTCGCCTATCACAACAATCCGGGCTTCGAGATCGTCGGTCTTGTCAACCGTTCCAAGCCGTCGCAGCTTGCGCCGGAACTTGAGCAATATACGATCCATCCCGACTTCACGACGGCGCTCGCCGAGCTGAAACCGGACCTCTGCTCGATCAACACCTATTCCGACAGCCATGCCGATTATGCGGTCGCCGCCTTCGAGGCGGGCTGTGATGTCTTCGTTGAAAAGCCGCTGGCGACCACGGTCGCCGACGCCGAGCGCGTCGTCGCCGCAGCGGGGAAGGCCGGGCGCAAGCTGGTGATCGGTTATATCCTTCGCCATCATCCTTCCTGGATGAAGCTGATCGAAGAGGCGCGCAAGCTCGGCCCGCCTTACGTCTTCCGCATGAATCTCAATCAGCAGTCCAGCGGCCCGACCTGGGCGACGCACAAGTCGCTGATGCGCACGACCTCGCCGATCGTCGATTGCGGTGTGCATTATGTCGACGTCATGTGCCAGATCACCGACGCGAGGGCTGTCGAGGTGCGCGGCATGGGGCTGCGCATGTCCGACGAGATCGCTGCCGACATGTACAATTACGGTCACCTGCAGGTGCTGTTCGAGGATGGTTCCGTCGGCTGGTACGAGGCCGGCTGGGGCCCGATGATCTCGGAAACAGCCTTCTTCGTGAAAGATGTGATGTCGCCAAAAGGCGCGGTGTCGATCGTCATGGATCCGAACGCCAAATCCGACGATATCGACACGCACACCAAGACCTCGGTGATCCGTCTGCACACGGCCGAGACCGGCCCGGACGGCAAGTTCATCCGGCCCGACCAGGACATGACGATGGAAGGCGAGACCGGCCATCAGGAGCTCTGCGACCTGGAGCARGCCTTCATGCTGAGGGCGATCCGCGAGGATCTGGACCTCGACCGCCATATGGCGGATGCGGTGGCGTCGCTGCGCATCTGCCTTGCCGCCGACGAGAGCGTGCGTACCGGCCAGCCGGTCAGATTGTAAGGGAAAGACAGTGGGATCGCTTCAACTCAAATCCATCCGCAAGACCTATGGCACACATGAGGTGCTGAAAGGCATCGACCTCGAGGTCAAGGACGGCGAATTCGTCATCTTCGTCGGACCGTCAGGCTGCGGGAAATCGACGCTGCTGCGTAGCATTGCAGGCCTCGAAGACGTCACGTCAGGCGCCGTCGTCATCAATGGCCGCGATGAGACGCTGACGCCGCCGGCCAAGCGCGGCATCGCCATGGTTTTCCAGTCTTACGCGCTCTATCCGCATCTGACGGTCAAGGACAATATGGGGCTTGGTCTCAAGCAGGCCGGCACCGCCAAGGACGAGATCGACAAGCGTGTCAGCAAGGCATCCGGCATGCTTTCGCTGGAACCCTATCTGGCGCGGCGGCCGGCCGAGCTCTCCGGCGGCCAGCGCCAGCGTGTCGCCATCGGCCGTGCCATTGTGCGCGAACCGGAACTCTTCCTGTTCGACGAACCGCTGTCGAACCTCGATGCGGCGCTGCGCGTCCAGACCCGCCTCGAAATCGCCCGGCTGCACCGCAGCCTGAAGGCGACGATGATCTATGTCACCCACGACCAGGTCGAGGCGATGACGCTTGCCGACAAGATCGTGGTGCTGAATGCCGGCGCGATCGAGCAGATCGGTTCGCCGATGGAACTCTACAAACGACCGGCCAATGTTTTCGTTGCCGGCTTCATCGGCTCGCCGCAGATGAATTTCATCGCGGCCGAGAAGGTCGGCGATCATAGCGCCAAGACCATCGGCGTGCGTCCCGAACATATGACGCTGTCGCGCGAGCAGGGGACTTGGGCTGCGAAGGTCGTGCATGTCGAGCATCTCGGCGCCGACACGATCATCTATCTGGAATCCGACCAGTGCGGCCTGCTGACCGCGCGTCTTTTCGGCGAGCACCAGTATGAGCCGGACGAGATCGTCTATGCGACTCCAGATCAGGCGCATGTCCACCGCTTCGATGTAGACGACCAAGCGATCCGCTAAGCGCATGACAGAACGAAAAAGCCCCGCCAGCCAGCCTGGCGGGGCTTTTTCGTTTCCCGCCGCTCGCGGTTCGATCAGCCGAGCACGGGCCGCATGAAGCTGCGTTCATAGCTGACGATGCTGCGGTTGCGTTTGTCGAGTTCGAAAGCGGCCTGACATTCCGGATCGTTTGCCATGCGTGTGCGATAGTCCTCGTAGGCGGCAAGGCTCGGGAAGGAAAACAAGGCAACGGCAATATTGTTGGCGCCTTCGGACGGCAGGAAATAACCGTGATGGGTGCCACCCATCCTGTTGACGATCGGAATCCAGAGCCGGGCATATTCCTCAAATTCGGCAAGCTTGTACGGATCGATCACATAACGCAGGTGGCAGGTAATCATTGAAATATCCCATCAGGTAAGATGTTGGGCGGAAGGCTGCCCGGCTGATTTGGTTTGCTCAACTTCTGGCATCGAGCTGGGGGAGTTCAAGTGCTTTTTGGTGATGACTGCATCACGATTGCTGACGGCTCGGACGAGCTGAAATGAAAAAGGCACCGTTTCGCGGCGCCTTATGTCTCAACAGTATTGGCGAAATCAGTCGCGGATGATGAGCAGGTCGGCTGCCATGAAGCGCAGGGTTACCGTTTCGCCGGCCTGCGGCGGGGTGGTGCCCGGGCTGTTGAACATGTCGAAGGAGATGACGTTGCCTCCGACATTCATGCGGGTGCGGATGACCGACCCCAGGAAGTGGGCCGAAACGACCTGACCGGTCAGTGCCGTGTCGCTCTTGACACTGTCGGAGAGCGAGCCGGCTTCCGGACGCAGCGCCAGCGAAATGGTTTCGCCGGCCTTGTGGGCGGCGACCGACTGCTTCAGCGTTATGCCCTGATCGCCGATCTGGATGCGGTTGGTATCGGGATCGACGACCTTGGCCTCGATGAGGTTCAGCGTGCCGACGAAGGAGGCGACGAAGCGCGTCGCCGGTGTATTGTAGATCTCGAAGGGCGAACCGATCTGGTCGGCCTTGCCGGCATTCATGACGACGATGCGGTCGGAGATCGACAGGGCCTCTTCCTGATCATGGGTGACGAAGACCGTGGTGATGCCGAGTTGCTGCTGGATCTGGCGGATTTCCTCGCGCAACGACACGCGGATCTTGGCGTCGAGTGCGGAGAGCGGCTCGTCGAGCAGCAGCACTTGCGGCTTGACGGCGAGCGCGCGGGCAAGGGCGACACGCTGCTGCTGGCCGCCCGACAGTTGATAGGGGAAGCGGTCGGCCAGGTGATCGAGCTTGATCAGGCCGAGCATTTCCTTGACGCGAGCGTCGATCTCAGGCTTGGGCGCGCCTGCCACCTTGAGGCCGAAGGCGACGTTGTCGTGCACCGTCATGTTGGGAAACAGCGCGTAGGCCTGGAACACCATGCCGATATTGCGCTGGTTCGGCTTCAGCGAGCTTTGATCCTTGCCGTTGATGGTCAGCGTGCCGCCGGTCGGCGTTTCAAAACCGGCGATCATGCGCAGAACGGTCGTCTTGCCGCAGCCTGACGGCCCAAGGAAGGAGATGAACTCACCCTTCTCGATCGTCATATTGAAGTTCTTGACGACCTGAACCGGGCCGAAGGATTTCTGAATGTTGTTCAGCGTGAGAAAAGACATGAGCCAGATACCTTAAGCCTTTGCCGGGGCGGCTTTGCCGAAGCGGGAAACGAGATTGAGCAGGCCCATGCTGAGCCAGGTGATCGAGAAGGCGATGACGGCAAGCGCCGAAGGCTCATAGGCCTTGTTGGCGCCGACGAGCTGCAGGTAGGGACCGAAGGCCGGACGGTTCAAAAGTGCGGCAAAGGTGAATTCGCCCATGACGATCGCGAGCGTGATGAAAGCGCCTGAGAGCACGCCGCTCATGACATTCGGGAAAATGCACTTGAACATGATGGTCGTCCATCGGGCTCCGAGGCTTTCGGCCGCTTCCGTCAGCGTGCGGACGTCGATGGCGCGCATGGCGGTATCGACGGCGCGGTACATATAGGGCAGGGACAGGGTGATATAGGAGAAGACCAGCAGGATGTTGGTGCCGGTCGTCGAACCCGTCAGCGGTAGGTAAGAGGATGAATTATACATCCTGAGGTAACCGAAGACGATGACGATCGCTGGAATGACGAGCGGCAGCAGCGTGATGAATTCGACGACCGGACGCATCTGCGGCAGGCGCAGGCGCACCCAATAGGCCGTCGGCACGACGAGCAGCATGCCGAAGACGATGGTGAGCAACGCCATCGCCATGGAATAGCCGAAGGTCTCGCGGAACTGAATGTCGGAGAAGACCGACTTATAAGCATCGAGGCTGTATTCGCCGCGACGCATGCGCAACGAAAATTCGATTGTGCCGATCAGCGGAATGACGAAATAGGATGCACCCAGAATGACGGCGATCCAGGCTCCGAGACGTTGAGCTTTCATTTCTGCCACCGTTCTGCGCGCATGCGCAGCATGAGGTAAAGAACGTTGGAGACGCCAGTGATGACGATCATGCCGAGCGCAATGGCGTAACCGAGATTGGCATTGTGCAGAACGTCGCCGCGGATCTGCGCATAGAGCAGGATCGGCACGATGTTCAGCGAGCTGCCGGTCAGCGCGAAAGCGGTGGCGATGGCGCCGAAAGCGTTGGCGAAGAGCAACAGCGTCGTGCCGAGCAGGCTCGGCCAAAGGATCGGCAGCGCGACCATCGTCCAGTATTGGCGGTTGGTGGCGCCGAGGATCTGCGAGGCTTCGCGCCATTCCTTCTTCATGCCGTCGAGGGCCGGCGTCAGGATCAGCACCATCAGCGGGATCTGGAAATACATGTAGGTGATGGTGAGGCCGAAGAAGGACAACAGATTAAAGCCGGTGCCATAGAGATTGAAGCCGAACCATTCGCGCAGGAAAATCGTCACAAGCCCGGTGCGGCCGAGCGTTGCGAGAAAGGCGAAGGCAAGCGGCACGCCGGCGAAATTCGAGGCGACGCCCGAGAAGGTCAGCAGCGTCGAACGGATGGAGGCGGGCAGGCCGCCGAGCACGACGGCCCAGGCGAGGAAGAAGCCGATCAGCGCACCGCCCAGAGCTGACGCCACCGACACACGGATACTGATCGAGTAGGCGCTCATGATGGATGGGGTAAAGAGATCACCGATATTCTTCAGCGTCAAATCGCCCTCGGGCGTCAGGAATGCGCCCGCCACAAGATAAAGCGTGGGGATGATCAGGAACAGCAGGGAGAAAATGATGAAGGGTGCAATGCCCAGCCAGTCGATCACGCGATCTCTGTTGATCAAGGGGGCACTGCGCACCATAGGCGTTGAAACGGTGCTCATGGAAAAGCTCATCCTGGGGCGTCGGAGTGAGAAAACCTCCCCGCCTTGCGGCGGGGAGGCAGGATCAGAGGTTACTTGACGGCGGCGCCGACAACGGAATCCCAGTTCTTGGTGATGGCTTCCTTGCCAGCGGACTGCTCTTCGAGTGTCGGGAAAACAGCCTTTTCATAGGCTGCAGYCGGCGGCAGCTTGTCGAGCAGTTCCTTCGGGATCTTGTTGTTCTTGGCAAGATCGWTGAAGCGGATCGGGTGACAATAGCCCTTCAGCCAGCCGAGCTGACCTTCGTCGGAATAGAGGTATTCCATCCAGAGCTTCGCAGCGTTCGGGTGCGGAGCGAAGGCGGAGATAGCCTGGACGTAGACGCCGGCAACGACGCCGGTTTTCGGAACAACGACCTCGAACGGAGGATTGCCTTTCAGGCTTTCGCCCCAGGAGAGGGCGTTGTAATCCCAAGCGACGATGATCGGCGTCGAGCCCTGGGCGAACGGAGCCGCCTTGCCGACGACCGGCACGAAATTGCCGTTCTTGTTCAATTCGGCGAAGAATTTCAGACCTTCTTCGCCGGCCTTGGCAGCGTCACCGCCGGATGCGGAAAGACCGGCTGCATAGACGCCCTGGACAGCCTGGTTGGCGGTACGCGGATCGCCTGCGAGGGCGACGGTGTTTGCGTAGTCGCTCTTCTTCAGGTCGGCCCAGTCGGCCGGCGATTCCTTGACGAGATCCTTGTTCACGAGGAACGAGAGAACGCCGTAATAGTCGCCGTACCAGTAGCCGTCGGCATCCTTGGCGGTATCCGGGATGGAGTCCCAGGTGGAGACCTTGTAAGGCTGGATCAGGCCGTCTTTCTTTGCAGACGGGCCGAAAGAGAGGCCGACATCGATGACGTCAGGAGCCTGCGGGCCGGTGTTGCCCTTGTTGGCCTTGATGGCTTCGACTTCGTCGCCCGAACCCGCATCCGGGTTGAGCTCGTTGACCTCGAGGCCATACTTGGCCTTGAAGCCGGCGATGACTTCGCCGTAGCCGCACCAGTCGTGCGGAAGAGCGATTGTCGTCAGGGTGCCTTCCTTCTTGGCGGCGGCGATAAGTTCAGCGCTCGGCTCGGCGGCGGCAATCGCGGTCGAAGCCACGATCATCGCAGTAGAGAGCGACAGAAGTCGAGAAATGTTAGAGATCACTGTTGTTCTCCTTCGGGTTTTCAGTGTCTGGCGATGCTGTTAATGAGATTACATGAAGCTTGTGTGACAGTAGGATGACGTTAATTCTGCTGTTGGTAGCGGAGGTTGTAGCAAATGTTTTATTTGCGACAACGCCGTCTGCCTTCACCAAAATCCGTCATTGTTTTTCTTCTGTTTTAGTCTTGTCCTCCTAACCCGGTTTGCGGAAAAGCCTGGTCTGCTCGAACAGGCCTTCCAGTGTCTTCATGCGTTCCTTCGTCTCGTCCCAGGTCGAATTCTGAACGGCCTCGATCAGCGYTTCGACGATGAAAAGGGTAACGACGGAGGAATCCCAGGCCGACGGCGCCTCGATCCGGACGCGAAAGGTATGCCTGGCGAGCTTGGCCGCGGGCGATCCCCATTGGTCGGTGAAGACGACGATTTCGGCGCCGCGTTTGCGGGCGGCGGTGGCAAGGCTCACCATCTCCTGCTCGTAGCGGCGGATGTCGAAGATGATCAGGATGTCACCGGCATTCATATTGAGGACATATTGCGGCCAACTGCTGGAATTCGACGACAGCAGCGTCGTTGCCGGCCGGATCACTTGCATGTGGGTGAAGAAATACTCGGCAAGCGCGCCGGTGATGCGGCCGCCGACAAAATAGAGGCCGCGCTTGCGGTCGGAAAGCAGCGCGGCAACGCTGTCGAAAGTCGCGGTGTCGAGATCGGTCAGCGTCTGGCGCAGATTGCCCATGATGGCATCGGCGAAACGGTTGAGAATATGCGTGCCCGGGGCATTCTGCGCCCAGCGGTCGTGTTTGGCGATCGGGTTAGAAATCGTCGCCTCGACCTCCAGGTGCAGATGCGCCTGAAAGTCCGGATAGCCCTTAAAGCCAAGCTTCTGCACCATGCGCACGACGGTCGGCGTCGAGACTCCGGCATTCTCGGCAATGGTGGTGATGCTGCCGAGGCCGGAAACCGGATAATTGTCGAGCAGGCTTTCGGCTAACTGCTTCTCGGCGCGCGTCAACACCCCCAAATGCGAGTGTATGACGTCCGAAACCGTCTTCGACGCAACTGTCACGTAACTATACTCCCCGGGATGGTCTGGCGCCACTTTCCCACTCAAAGTTAACAACGCTGTCATAATCCATGTCAACTACTGTCATGAAAAGAAATTTTCAGTGGATGCTTGACACCGGCTGAAACCTGAAGAATTCTTTTCTTCATAAGGAATTTGTTAAGGGATAAGGAGTGGCGCGTTTGGTGCTGGCCCGGCCGAAAATCCTCAGTGAAGCGGACGGTGACTGCGTCGGGATCGAACGTATCCACGGCCGGAGCCCGGTGCTTCTKGTCTGCGAGCACGCTTCGAATGCGCTTCCGGCCGTTTTCGGCGATCTCGGCCTGCCCAGCGAAGCGCTCTCCAGTCACATTGCCTGGGACCCGGGCGCGCTTGCGGTCGCCCGCAACATATCGGAAGCGCTCGACGCGACGCTCGTTTACCAGCGGTTCTCCCGGCTTATCTACGACTGCAACCGGCCGCCCAGTTCACCCGGGGCCATGCCGGAGACCAGCGAAATCTACGACATTCCCGGCAATAAGGATTTGAGCGCCGAAGAACGGCTTGCGCGCACTGACGCGCTCTATGTGCCTTTCCACGACGCCATTCGCGGGCTGATCCGCGATCGTCGGGCAAGGGGGCAAGACAGCATCATCGTGACGATGCACAGCTTCACGCCGGTCTATCATGGCCGCGAACGCGCCGTCGAACTCGGCATATTGCATGATGAGGACAGCCGGCTTGCCGACCTTATGCTGGAGGCTGCGGCCGAGGCGCCGCTTTACAGGACGGAACGCAACAAGCCTTACGGGCCCGAGGACGGCGTGACCCACACGCTGATCCTGCATGGGCTTTCGAACGGCTTGCGCAATGTGATGATCGAGGTCCGCAACGACCTCATCGCAGACGATACCGGCCAAGGGGTCATGGCCGACTATCTGAAAGGGCTGCTCCAGCAAAGCCTGGACGCCTGACATAAAAAGAAGACCCGAGGGAGCAGTTTAACTGCGGACGTCCGCACGGCGCAAATGTCGCGGGCAATTGGCACTGAATCGGCCCGCAATCCCGCGGCCGATCGTGAACAGGGGGAAGTCATGTCGGATTATACCGAACTGGACAAGAAGCAGGATGTGCACATCCTGCATTCCATGGGTTATGCCCAGGAACTCGAACGACGCATGAGTTCGTTCTCGAACTTCGCCGTCTCATTTTCCATTATCTGCATCCTCTCCGGCGGCATCAATTCGCTGGCGCAGGCGACCTCGGGTGCCGGCGGCGCCGCCATCGGCATCGGCTGGCCGGTCGGCTGCTTCATCTCGCTCGTCTTCGCCATCGGCATGGCGCAGATCAGCTCGGCCTATCCGACGGCCGGCGGCCTCTATCACTGGAGCTCGATCCTCGGAAACCGTTTCACCGGCTGGGTGACCGCCTGGTTCAACCTGCTCGGTCTCGTCACAGTGCTGGGCGCCATCAATGTCGGCACCTATTATTTCTTCATGGGGTCGTTCGGCACCAGCTATTTCGGACTGACTGACACGATAGCGGTGCGCATCATCTTCCTCGTGGTCATCACCGGCGCGCAGGCGCTCGTGAACCACATGGGCATCGGACTGACCGCGAAGCTGACCGATTTCTCGGGTTATCTCATCTTCGCGACCGCTATCGCGCTGTCGGCCGTCTGCCTCATCGCAGCGCCCTCCTACGAGATCGGCCGTCTTTTCACTTTTGCCAACTATTCCGGCGAAGTCGGCGGCAACGTCTGGCCTTCCACCTCGGGCGCCTGGGTCTTCCTTCTCGGCCTGCTGCTGCCGATCTACACCATCACCGGCTATGACGCCTCGGCGCACACATCGGAAGAGACCGTCAAGGCTGCCGAATCGGTTCCGCGCGGCATGGTCTCCTCCGTCCTGTGGTCGGCTCTTTTCGGCTACATCATGCTGTGCGCCTTCGTTCTGATGCTGCCGAACATGGACGATGCGGCAAAGCAGGGCTGGAACGTGTTCTTCTGGGCAATGGACAGCCAGGTGAACCCGTTCGTCAAGGACATTCTCTATCTTGCGATCCTGGTCAGCCAGTGGCTGTGCGGTCTTGCGACCGTCACCTCGGTCTCGCGCATGATCTTTGCCTTCTCGCGTGACGGCGGTCTGCCGGCATCAAAGGCGCTGTCGAAGGTCAGCCCGAAATACCGCACGCCGGTGGCGGCGATCTGGACTGGCTCCATCCTGTCGGTACTTTTCGTTTGGTTTACCTCACTCGACTTCATGAAAATCGGTGAGACGCCGGTTTATACGATCGTTGTCTCGTGCACTGTCATCTTCCTGTTCTTCTCCTTCGCGATTCCGATCACGCTCGGCCTCTTCGCCTGGGGCACATCGAAGTGGGACAAGATGGGTCCATGGAACCTCGGCGAAGGCGTCTTCAAGCTCTTTGCCGTGCTCACGATCATCGCTATGATCCTGATCTTCATTCTCGGCATCCAGCCGCCGAACGGTATTGCGCTTTACGTTACCGTCGGCTTCCTGGTGCTCACCGCGATCGTCTGGTTCGGTTTCGAAAGCCGGCGCTTCAAGGGGCCGCCGATCGGCGCCGAAGTGGCGAAGCGCCAGGCCGACATCGCGGCCGCCGAAGCAGCCGTCGGCGAAAGCGGCGAAAACTAAGCATCGAGGCTTCCCTCTCAAATGGTGGGGCCGCATCCTGCGGCCCCATCACGGTTCAACGAAAAGGCATCGGGCCGCAAAGTCCGGCCGAGCGCATGCGATTTCGTTGCCCCGATTTTGTCAATCCAATTCAGGCGGATCAATCATGAGCAGCAGCTACACAATCGACGATCTCAGGAAGGATGTTGCCGAAGGGCGCATCGACACGGTTCTGGCCTGCCAGGTGGACATGCAGGGCCGGCTGATGGGCAAGCGTTTCCAGGCGGAATATTTCGTCGAGAGTGCCTGGAAGGAAACGCACAGCTGCAACTACCTGATCGCCACCGACATGGAGATGGAGACCGTCTCCGGCTACAAGGCGACGAGTTGGGAGAAGGGCTACGGCGACTACACGATGAAGCCGGATCTGGCGACGCTGCGTCGTATTCCCTGGCTCGAAGGCACCGCGTTGGTGCTCTGCGACGTGCTCGACCATCATACGCATGAGGAGGTCGCCCACTCGCCGCGCGCGATCCTGAAAAAGCAGGTGAAGCGGCTCGAGGATATGGGCATGAAGGCCTACATGGCCTCCGAGCTCGAATTCTTCCTGTTCGACCAGAGCTACGAGGCGGCGCAGGCTTCCGGCTACCGCAACCTCAAGCTCGCCAGCGCCTATAACGAGGACTACCACATCTTCCAGACCACCAAGGAGGAAGAGGTGATGCGGGCGATCCGCACCGGGCTGCAGGGCGCCGGCATCCCGGTCGAAAACTCCAAGGGCGAGGCTTCGGCCGGCCAGGAGGAGATCAACGTGCGCTACGCCGATGCGCTCGCCATGGCCGACCGGCACGCGATCATCAAGAACGGCTGCAAGGAGATTGCCTGGTCGAAGGGCAAAGCCATCACTTTCCTCGCCAAGTGGAACTACAATGCTGCCGGCAGTTCCTCGCATATCCACCAGTCGCTCTGGAGCCTGGAGGAAAAGCCGCTGTTCTTCGACCATACCGGCAAATACGGCATGTCGCCGCTGATGCACAATTACGTCGCCGGGCTTCTCGCCCATGCGAGCGAGATCACCTATTTCCTGGCGCCCTACATCAACTCCTACAAACGCTTCATGGCCGGCACATTTGCGCCGACCAAGGCGATCTGGAGCAAGGACAACCGTACCGCTGGGTACCGGCTCTGCGGTGAGGAGACCAAGGGAATCCGTATCGAGTGCCGCGTCGGCGGCTCCGATCTAAATCCTTATCTCGCCTTCGCCGCGCTGCTTGCCGCCGGCATCGACGGGATCGAGAACAAGCTCGAACTCGAAGCCCCCTTCGTCGGCGACGCCTATGGCGGCAAGGGTGTCCGCGAAATCCCGCGTACGCTGCGTGCGGCCACGACTGAAATGACGGAATCGGCAATGCTGCGCAAAGCCTTCGGCGACGACGTGATCGACCATTACACCCGCGCTGCCGAATGGGAGCAGGAAGAATACGATCGCCGCATCACCGACTGGGAAGTGGCGCGCGGTTTCGAAAGAGCTTAATAGGCATTTGCGGGTTGCTTGCCTCACCCTAACTCTTTCCCCGGCTGCGGGGAGAGGGACTTGCCACACGGATCGCTTGAGAATTCGGGAAACGGTGCGGCATAGCTCCTTCGCTCCGCGAGCGGGGGTTCGAAGGACGGGTCGAAACCAGTGGCTCGACCCGAGTGCCGGCACGCGGATGAGTGGCTATGGCCCTCACTAATTTTGACGCATACGAGGACAGGAACAGATCATGGCAATGATCCAATGCATTTCACCGGTTGACGGTTCGGTCTATGCCGAGCGCGCAGCCCTTTCTCTCGACGCCGCCAAGGACGTGGTGGCGCGCGCCCGCAAGGCGCAGAAGGCCTGGGCGAAACGGCCGCTCGAAGAGCGCGTGCAACTGGTGCTGAAGGGTGCTGCGCGGCTGAACGAGATGTCCGACGTCGTCGTGCCCGAGCTTGCCTGGCAAATGGGCCGGCCGGTCAAATATGGCGGCGAATACAAGGGCTTCAACGAGCGTTCCAACTATGTCGCCTCGATCGCCGCGGATGCTTTGGCGCCTGTCGTCGTCGAGGAGAGCGAGCGTTTCGAGCGCCGCATCGAGCGCGAGGCGCATGGTGTCGTCTTCGTCGTCGCGCCGTGGAATTATCCCTATATGACGGCGATCAACACGATCGCGCCGGCGTTGATGGCCGGCAATACCGTGGTGCTGAAACATGCTTCGCAGACGCTGCTGGTCGGTGAGCGGCTGGTGCAGGCCTTCATCGAGGCCGGCGTTCCCGAGGATGTGTTCCAGAACGTCTTTCTCGACCATGAAACGACGTCGGCGCTGATTGCCGCCGGCAGCTTCAATTTCGTCAACTTCACCGGATCGGTCGAAGGCGGGCGGTCAATGGAGCGGGCCGCCGCCGGCACCTTCACCGGTCTCGGCCTCGAGCTCGGCGGCAAGGATCCGGGTTATGTCATGGAGGACGCCGATCTCGAAGCTGCCGTCGACACGCTGATGGACGGCGCGACCTACAATTCCGGCCAGTGCTGCTGCGGCATCGAGCGCATCTACGTGCATGAATCGCTCTATGACGCCTTCGTCGAGAAGTCGGTTGCCTGGGTGTCGAATTACAAGCTCGGCAATCCGCTCGATCCCGATACGTCGCTCGGGCCGATGGCGCATAAGCGCTTCGCCAAGGTGGTGCGCGAGCAGATCGCCGATGCCGTTTCCAAGGGCGCCAAAGCGCTTGTCGATCCAAAGCTTTTCCCCCAGGATGACGGCGGCGCCTATCTTGCACCGCAGATTCTCGTCGACGTCGACCACTCCATGGCCTTCATGCGCGAAGAGACTTTCGGTCCGGCGGTCGGCATCATGAAGGTGAAGAGCGATGAGGAGGCACTCGCTTTGATGAACGACAGCCAGTACGGGCTGACGGCCTCGCTCTGGACCAAAGATGTCGAGCGGGCAGGGCGGCTCGGCCGCGAGATCGAAACCGGCACCGTTTTCATGAACCGCGCGGACTATCTCGACCCGGCGCTTTGCTGGACCGGCGTCAAGGAGACCGGCCGCGGCGGCTCGCTGTCGATCATCGGCTTCCAAAATCTGACGCGCCCGAAATCCTTCCATCTGAAGAAAGTCACAGCATGAGCAGCAACATCACCGCAAACTGGAGCTATCCGACATCGGTCAAGCTCGGCCGGGGCCGCATCGCGGAACTGGCCGACGCCTGCAAGAGCCTCGGCATCAAGAAGCCGCTGCTCGTCACCGACCGCGGCCTCGCCTCGATGGCGATCACCAAGACTGCGCTCGATATCCTCGAAGATGCCGGTCTCGGCCGGGCGATCTTCGCCGATGTCGATCCGAACCCGAACGAGAAGAACCTCGAAGCTGGCGTCAGGGCCTTCAAGGACGGCGGCCATGACGGCGTCGTCGCGTTCGGTGGTGGCTCCGGCCTCGATCTGGGCAAGTGCGTCGCCTTCATGGCCGGCCAGACGCGGCCGGTTTGGGACTTCGAAGATATCGGCGACTGGTGGACGCGTGCGAGCCTTGAGGGCATCGCCCCGATCGTCGCGGTGCCGACAACGGCAGGCACCGGTTCGGAAGTCGGGCGCGCCAGCGTCATTACCAATTCCGAAACCCATGTGAAGAAGATCATCTTCCATCCGAAATTCCTGCCTGGCGTTGTCATCTCCGATCCGGAACTGACGGTCGGCATGCCGAAGATCATCACGGCCGGCACCGGCATGGATGCCTTCGCTCATTGCCTGGAGGCCTATTCCTCGCCCTTCTATCACCCGATGTCGGCCGGCATCGCGCTCGAAGGCATGCGTCTCGTCAAGGAATTCCTGCCGCGCGCCTATCGGGAAGGCACCGATCTGGAAGCCCGCGCCAACATGATGGCGGCGGCTGCCATGGGTGCGGTCGCCTTCCAGAAGGGGCTCGGCGCCATCCACGCGCTATCGCACCCGATCGGCGCCGTCTACAACACCCATCACGGCATGACCAATGCGGTGGTGATGCCGGCGGTGCTGCGCTTCAACCGCAAGGCGATCGAGGAGAAGATCGGCCGCGCCGCCGCCTATCTCGGCATCTCGGGCGGTTTCGACGGGTTCTACGACTATGTGCTGAAGCTCCGCTCCGAACTCGGGGTGCCGGAGACGCTGTCGGCGATGGGAATCGCTGCCGACCGCATCGATGAATTGTCGGCCATGGCGATCGAAGATCCGAGTGCGGGCGGCAACCCGGTTGCAATGACGCTCGAAAATACCAAGGTCCTTTTCAGGGATTGCTTCTGACAACATAAGAGCGGACCTACTAACTGGCCTGGAGAACCTCGGTTTTCCGGGCTTTTTTCGTTGCCGCGATATCCCTAGTTTTAGGGATGTGAAAAATACTGGCTGCAATTTCGCCGCGCGTGTTTCCAATTTGTTAACCATGATTAGAAAGGATGGATTAACCGCACGATGCTCCGAGGGTGCGTAAAAGAGCGATATCGGCTCGCACCATTTCCTTCCGAGGACCGAACATGCCTGTCATCACATTCGCAAATACCAAGGGCGGCGCCGGCAAGACGACCGCTGTTCTCCTGCTCGCGACCGAGCTTGCCCGCAAAGGCTATCGCGTCACCATCCTCGACGCCGACCCGCAGCACTGGATTTCGCGCTGGCACGAGATCTCTGGTCATGTGGCTAATCTTTCGGTCATCGATTTCGTGACAACCGCCTCGCTGCCGCTGCATATCAGCGAGAACAAGCACAATACCGACTATTTCATCGTCGACCTGCCGGGTGCGCGCAATCCGCTGCTTGCCACAGCTGTCGGCCTTTCCGACCACGTGCTGATCCCGATCCAGGGCTGTGCCATGGATGCGCGCGGTGGCGCGCAGGTGCTCGAACTGCTGCAGTATCTGGATGAAAAGGCCGGCATCAAGATCGGCCATTCGGTGGTGCTCACCCGCGTCAACTCGATGGTAACGACGCGGGCGCTGCAAGTCGTCAAGTCGCTGCTCAGCGAGCGGCATGTGCCGGTACTCGATACGGCTATCATCGAACGCTCCGCCTTCCGCGACATCTTCGACTGTGGCGGCACCCTGCACACGATTGATCCCACGCGCGTCAGCAATCTCGACAAGGCCCGGGAAAACGCCACCTGTTTTGCCGAGGAAATGATGCGCAAACTGCCGGTGAGGCTGGTGGCATCCGCCCGTGTGACGAACCCGATGGTCCGCTCGGCCGCCTGAACATCTCTCACATGAAACGACAAGGCCGCCGGAGCGATGCGGCGGCCTTGTCGTTTCTATCGCGAGAATGATTTCAGTCGACGAATTCGACCGTCACTCCCGGCTTGACCATCTTGGCAAGCTCTGTCGCATCCCAGTTGGTCAGACGGATGCAGCCGTGGCTCTGGGTGCGGCCGATCTTCGAGGGTTCGGGCGTGCCGTGAATGCCGTATGTCGGCTTGGAAAGCGCCATCCAGACTGTGCCGACGGGGCCGTTCGGGCCGGGCGGGATGTTGAGGATCTTGTCGTTGGCACCCTGCTGGAAATTGATCTTCGGATTATAGGTATAACCGGGATTGAGGGCGACACGCTCGACATTTACCAAGCCCGACGGAGAGGGGGTGTCGGTGGAGCCGATCGATGCCGGATAGGCGGCGAGGAGATTGCCGGCGCCGTCATAGGCGAAGACCTGCTTGCGGCCCTTGTCGGCGATGATGCGGGCAACTTCACCGCTCTTCGGCTCGCCCGGATTGACGACCTTGATGACGGTGCCTGCAACTGTGAAATCGGCACCGGGGTTCATCTCCTTGAGAAAGGCCTCATCCATGTGGAAGCGTTCGGCCAGCATTTCGGTGGTCGAGGTGTAGGCGAGCGACGGTAGCAGCGCCTTGTGCGAATAATCTTCCGGGATCTCAGCGACGAAGGGGCCAGCAGCATCGGCCGGCGTGATCGTGTAGCTGATGACGGGCAGGCCGCCGTTCATGCGCAGCTCTTCCAGAATGGCATCGGTGTCGTTGGGATCGAGCTTCGAGCCGGTCATCTGGTCATAGGCATAGATCCCCTTGGTGACGTTCGAGCCCATATGGCCGTCGATGACGCCGGGAGAGATGCCGGCGCGATCGAGGAAGACCTGCAATGCGACGATCTCGGGCTTCGACTTGTTCTTCAGCGTGATGACGGGCTCATCGGGTGCGGCGTTCGGCTGGTCGGCGGGCGGGATCTGCTGGTCCGGGTCGATCGAGGCATAATCGTCGCTAGGCTGCGGATTGCCGATGCTGTTATCATCGGGATAGGGCTGCTCACCGAGCGGCCGGCGTTCGATCTCGGCATCGCGCGGAATGCCGCCGGTGACGGCGCCGCGCTCTGAATAACGTGTATCGCCATCGGGATTGTTGTCGGAATAATAGGGGTCGTTGCCATACTGGTCGTTATAGACCTCCCGCGGTCCCGGCCGCGGCGGATAGTAGCCCCGCGCGCGCATCTCGGTGGCGACGACATTGCCGTAGCCGTCGATCAACACGCGATTGCCGCTACGGTCCCGGGCGTAGATATAGCCAGCTGGAACATAGTCGAGGATTTCGCCGCTCGGCGTCACAAGCACGATATCGCTCTGGCGGCGATCGCGGAACTGCTGCGCGCCTGCCTCCGGCGCTGCAGCCGCAAGGGCAGCCAGGACGGCCGCGAAGCAAAATGCCGACTTCAAAAAGCGATTCACGTCTCATACCTCGAACAGTGACTGGGCAGACACACACATGCCAATTTTGACGCTAGTGTGGAATTTATGAAACCGTGCTGAACAAAATATGAAAATCACTAAGATTTCCTTTTACTCATAAACGTTTGCGTCCTTGTGTCAGTTCCGCAAAATCCATGGTTGCTGCAAAAGCACAAGATGGAGGCGACGCCGATTGACGAATGGCGACGCGAAACCTAACGCTAGCGCATCCTGCTTTCCGAAAATCGGATTGGATTTTCGGAAAGCAGGATGCGTCGATTCAAAGTGTTAGAGCGTCCTTTGTGCGTCCGAAAGAACGCACGGCGCTCTAAGGGCTGATTGTTCCCCGAGGAGACCGTGATGATCGAATTTGCCGCCGCAAGCGGGCCGCGCCTGATGCTGGACGAAACATCGGTGCTGGATATCGGCGGATGCATCGTCGACGGTGTCGACATCGCGCCGAAACGCGCCATTCCCGACGACGGTGATGCGCGAATCGATCACTCGCTCGAAGGCTTTCTCTTCACCTGCGGCCCGGATCATATCCGCCACCGCCAGCCAATTCCCGGTCGGGATGACGGCAAGGTCTATCCGCTGCACGGATCGGCCTCCGGCCATGCGGCAAAAGTGCTATGGACGAAGTTCGAGAATGGCCATGCCGAATGCCGCGCCGATATCGACATCACCACCGTCGAAGGACTGCCACAGCGCATCGAGCGGCTGTGGCGGATCGATGGGGCGACCGGCGAAGTGCGGCTTGAGGACCGGGTCGTCAATACGAGCGATCGGACGGTGCCGACCTTCCTGATGTACCACATGAACACCGGCGGCAAATGGCTGGACGAGGGCACGCGGCTTGAAGGCCGGATGCTGGAGAATGGCGGTTTCCCCTGGGCGTTCGGCGAGGAGCCTGGCGGCATCTTCTGCGTTGCGGCGCCGGCTGCGGAGGAGGGTTTCGCAGAGGTTCGCCTCGGATCGATCGCCGCGATCGGCGGCAGGACGCTGCGCGTGCGCTTCCGCGCCGACACGCTGCCCCATCTGCAGGTCTGGCGAAACCAGAAGGCGCCGGCCCATATCATCGGTATCGAGCCGGTGTCGCATCGCTGGATATCGCGCGACGAGCTTCAGGCAGCCGGTGAGTTCAACATGCTGGCGCCCGGCGAGAGCCGCAGCTATGCGCTGACCTTTGCCTTCCTGTGAGCGAAGTGTTGTTGACGCTGGCAGACCTCCGTCGTAGACCTTCAGCCCACGATTTTTGAGGAGACAAGACGATGGATATTCGCCAGATCGACGATGAATATTCGGTTTCGGGCCAGATCACGCTGGAGGAGCTCGACGAGATCAAGGCGCTGGGGTTCAAATCGATCGTCTGTCACCGTCCAGACCACGAAAGTCCCGACCAGACGTCGTTCTCCGTCATCGAGGCGCGCGCCAAGGAGCTTGGCCTCGAGATCGCCCATGTGCCGGTTGGACCGATGGGCGTGACCGAGGAAGCCGTGCAGGGCATGGTCGACGCGCTCGATGAATTCCCGCGGCCGATGCTCGGTTATTGCCGCTCCGGCGCACGCTCGACGGCGATCTACCAGAAGACCCACCATATCCGTAATTGAACCCCGTGCGGGTGCCGATTTTCCGGCGTTGAACCTCAGCGCCTTCACCTTCCATTCACTCAGGAGACTATAATGAGCATCAAGCGTATCGACGTCGGCTCGCGCATGAGCGGCGCCGTCATTCACGGCAACACGGTCTATCTCGCAGGCCAAGTCGGCGAGGGCGAAAGCGTCACCGATCAGTGCAAGTCATCGCTTGCCGAAGTCGACCGCCTGCTGGCTGCATCAGGCAGCAGCAAGTCGAAGATCCTGCAGACGATCATCTACCTCTCCGATATCGCCGATTTCGCCGAGATGAACGCCGTCTGGGAAGGCTGGATCGATCCAGCCAACCCGCCGGCCCGCGCCACCAGCGAAGCCAAGCTCGCTGCGCCGAAATACAAGGTCGAGTTCATCATTACCGCGGCCCTCGACTAAGGTCGTACCATTCCGATTGCCTGAAGCCGGTGAGCACTGCGCGTGCTCACCGGCTTTTTGTTTGTGCGATTTCGGAGAGCGTGCGTGTCGGTGTGATCGCTTCAGGATCGAGCTTGACCTCGATGATTGCCGGCTTGCCGCTGGCGCGTGCCCGCTCGAAGGCCGGGGCGAAATCCGCTGTCGTCTCCACCRTCTCGCCGTGGCCGCCATAGGCGCGGGCAAGGGCCGCGAAGTCGGGATTGGTCAGATCGGTGCTGCTGACGCGGCCGGGATACTCGCGCTCCTGATGCATGCGGATCGTGCCCATTGACCCGGAGGTGGGGGCGGCTTGGGTGTTGAAGCGGCGAAAACGATGGAAGCGGTGCACCCAGGTGGCGTAGTTGCCCGCGCCATTGGTGAAGATCGTCTCCGGCCCGGTATTGGCCTCCAGCCATTCCATGATCGGCCCCATCTGGACAGCGCCGGGACCACTCGAGGGTGGTTTCGACCAGGTGAGATAGGCCTGATGCAGGCGGGCGGTGCGCTCCGCCCAGAGCGGTTCGGCCGGCGCTTCCAGATCGGCGAGTGCGGCGACGAAATCGGCAGGTGCCGCGCAGATGGCAAGATCCGGACGGTAGACGCGGCCGAGCTCGGAAGGGTCGGGATGGATATGCACCAGCGATTGCTGGGGGTAGGGGATATCGATCAGCGTATAGGACGAGGACGGCATTTCCGACATGCGGCTGCCAAGCAGGATCAGCAGGTCGCTCTCCCTGATCTCCTTTGCCAGCGCCGGATTGATGCCGATGCCGACATCGCCGGCGTAGCAGGGATGGAGATGATCGAACAGCATCTGCCGGCGAAAGGAGCAGCCGACAGGCAGGTGAAAACGTTCGGCGAAGCTCTGAAAATCGGCGACCGCATCGGCATCCCAGCGCGTACCGCCAAGGATTACCATTGGCCGCTCGGCCTTCAGCAGTCTTACATAGAGATCGTCGACCTGGCGGCGGCCGGGATGGGCCTCGACGGTGGCATAGTGCCTGGCGCGGGGTGCTTCGACCTCATCGCGCAGCATGTCCTCCGGCAGCGTCAGCACCACAGGGCCGGGACGGCCGGAAGTTGCGACCGCAAAGGCGCGGGTGACGAATTCGGGAATACGGGCGGCATCGTCGATCTCGCCCACCCATTTGGCGAATTCGGTGAAGGCGCGGCGGAACTCGACCTCCTGGAAGGCCTCGCGCTCACGTGCTTCGCGCTGCACCTGGCCGATAAACAGGATCATCGGGATCGAGTCCTGCTTAGCGATATGCAGGCCGGCGGAGGCGTTGGTGGCGCCGGGGCCGCGGGTCACCATGCAGATGCCGGGTTCGCCGGTCAGCCTGCCCCAACAATCCGCCATCATCGCCGCTCCGCCCTCCTGGCGGCAGACAAGGACGTCGATATCGCTGTCGCGCAACGCGTCGAGCACGGCGAGGAAGCTCTCGCCGGGCACGCAGGAGAGACGCTTGACGCCGTTCGCCTTCAGCGCCTCGACGATCAGTTCTCCGCCCGTCTTCTTCATGACAATGCCTTCTTCATGACGATGCCTTCCTCTCGCGCTCGRCGAGTTCCGCCAGAATTTCTGCCTGGTGTTCGCCGAGACGCGGGCTCGGCCTGATATAACGCAGCGGCGTCTCCGACAGCACCACGGGCGTCCTGACACCGGGGATCACGGTGCCGGCGGCATCCGCAAGGTCGATGCGCAGGCCGCGGGCCTGCACCTGCGGATGGGCGAACATTTCCTCGATCGTGTTGATTGCGCCTGATGGAACTGAATTCTCCTCGCAGGCCTTCAGCAGATCCGCCTTCTGCCACTTCAGCGTCTCGGTGGAGATGAGGCGGCGCACCTCGGCGCGATTGCCGACGCGGGCCTTGTTGGTGGCGAAACGCTCGTCGCCGGCGATGGCCTCCAGGCCGAGGATGCTGCAGAGGCGACGGAACTGGCCGTCGTTTCCAACTGCGAGGATGAGGTACCCGTCCGCCGTCGGCACGACCTCATAGGGCGAGATATTGGGGTGGGCATTGCCGAGGCGGGTCGGTGCCTCGCCGGAAACCAGGTAATTCATGTTCTGATTGGCGAGCACCGCCGATTGCACGTCGAGCAGGGCCATGTCGACCAACTGGCCTTGACCTGACTTCAATGCGTGGATCAGGGCGGCTTCGATCGCCGAGACGGCATAGATGCCGGTGAAGATATCGGCGATGGCGACGCCTGCCTTCATCGGCTGGCCGCCTGGTTCACCAGTGATCGACATGAAGCCGGACATGCCCTGGACGATATAATCGTAGCCGGCGAGGCTGGCATAAGGGCCGTCCTGGCCGAAGCCGGTGATCGAGCAATAGACGAGCTTCGGGTTCACCTTGCGCAGGCTGTCGTAATCGAGGCCGTATTTGACGAGGCCGCCGACTTTGAAATTCTCGATCACCACATCGGCGGTGGAGACGAGGCGGCGGACGAGATCCTGGCCTTCGGCGCTCTTCAGGTCGGCGGTGACGGAGCGTTTGCCGCGATTGGCGGCGTGATAATAGGCGGCCGAGAGATTTTCGCCATCGGCGCCCTCGACGAAGGGCGGCCCCCATTGGCGCGTATCGTCGCCGCCATCGGGATTTTCGACCTTGATCACGTCGGCGCCGAGATCGGCAAGCATCTGTCCCGCCCAGGGGCCGGCGAGCACGCGGGCAAGCTCGATCACCCGGATGCCGGCAAGCGGCGGCTCTTTGGTCACGGTCTCTGTCATGTTCCTCCCGGCAATATCTACGGCGCCAGCGTCACCTCAGATGTATCGGATACAGGCTTTGAAGCAAAGCGGCGCTCGCGCCAGAGGATGTAGAAGCCCGCTGCCACGATGATGGCAATGCCCAGCCATTTGACGGCATCCGGAAAGTCACCGAAGACCAGCCAGGCGAAGATCGTTGCCGAAACGATCTCCAAATATTGCAGCGGCGCCAGCGTCGAGGCCGGTGCTGCGCGATAGGCGTAGACGCCGAGGATGCCGGTGATTGCGGCCATGGCGCCGACGCCGGCGACATAGAACCAGGCGCGGCCTTCCGGCATGACGGGATCGAAGAGGTCGGAGCCGGTTCCCTGACCCAGGAAAAGCAGGACGGCACAGAAGAGCAAGCCCCAGATGCTCATCTGGAACTGCATCGACCAGGGGTCTTCCCTGTGCGAGAGGGCGCGAGTCATCAGCACGAAGATCGCGATGCAAAGAGCACTGACGACAGGTAGAAGCGCGATGTAGCCGACCTCTTCGAAACTCGGCTGGATGATCAGCATCGCCCCGAAGAAGCCGACGCCGCAGGCGGTATAGCGCCGCCAGCCGATCGTCTCCTTGAGGAAGATGCCGCCGAGGATCGTCACCATGATCGGCTCTACGAAGAAGATCGCGATCGCGTCGGCGACCGCCATATATTTCAGCGTGGTGACGAAGGAGATCATCGAGACGGTAATGATCCCGCCGCGGATGGCATGGAACAGGCTCTGGCGCCAGGAGAATTCGGCGAAGCTGCGCCGCCATATCACGATCGGCAGCATGCAGAGCGCTTGGACGACGAAGCGACCGGCGGTGATCTCGCCGGATGGCACGGTCGTGATTGCAAGCTTGGCGAAAATATCGATGAGCGGCGACACCATCACCGAGAGGAACATCAGCACAAGCCCCGTCATCACGTCGGAGGTGGATGATACGGGTCGGGTCGGGGTGCTGTTCACGATAAAATCCTTGTCACTCAGGATATTGGTCGCTCAGGATCTTGCGACCGCCCGTCGCACCAGTCGGCGAAGGCTGCGATCGCCGCATCCGCGCCGATCTCGTTCAGCGTTTCGTGTCGCACGTCCTGATATATCTGAGTGCTGATACGAGAGAAGCCCCGGCCTTTCAAATGGTTTGACAGCCAGAGCACCGCTTTTCCCCGCTCCGTCGCCGGGTCCTCTCCGCCGCCGACGAGATGGATCGGCAAGTCCCGCGGCAGCCGATCGAGATGGATCTTTTGCGGCGCGCGGAAGGTCAGCTCGAAGAGATCGAGCCAGAGAGAGACTGAGGCGTCGAAGCCGCAGAGCGGATCGGCGACATATTTGTCGACTTCATCAGGACGACGCGACAGCCAGTCGAACTCGGTGCGGCGGCCGGCAATGGATTTGCCCCAGGCGCCGAAGGTGAGCTTCGGCAGCAGGCCGCTTGGCACGTCGGAGCCCTTCAGCATGCGCTCGGCAAGCAGGATCGCCTGGGCGGCGCGGCCGGCAAGGCCGACGGCGAAATTCGAATTCCAGACGGCGACAGCATCGAAGTCGGCCGGAGCCGTGACGGCTGCATTGAGGGCGATGAGGCCGCCCATCGAATGGCCGAAGAGGGTCACCGGCAGACCGGGATGGCGGGAGACCGCGTGGCCGCGCATGGCGATGACGTCGCCGATCACCCTTTTGACCCCGCCGCGTCGGGCAAAGCGGCCGATCGGCGCATCGGGTGCCGTCGTCTCGCCGTGGCCGCGATGATCGTGGGCATAGACGTGATATCCGTGCACCGCCATCGCCTCGGCAAAGGAGCGGTATCGTTTCGAATGTTCGGCCAAGCCATGCGATATCAACAGGATGCCGCGTGCCGGGGTGAGGGCCTCGGCATGGTGATAGGCCAGCGACGCCCCTGGCACGGCGAGCCTTTGCGTTTCAGAAAACATGTGGGTCCTCCCGGCGGCAACAGACCAGATCGCCGGGTAATTGCAACATGGGCATTTGATTATCTGATAACAATTTGCAGCCTTGTTGCGATTCAGGGTTGCGGCCTTTTGATTTTGATGCTTATTTGTTCCTGTATTGTTCTTTTTAGGGGGTTGAAATGAGCAGCATGCAGTTGCGTACCTTGTCGTTCGCCGTGTCGATGGTTGTTGCCGGCGCCGCCGTGGCGCAGGAAGCTGGCGGGCGCACCCGCTTCATTCTGGCGGCGAGCTGGCAGCCGGCCTTTTGCCAGACGAACCAGAAGAAGGCCGAATGCGCAAGCCAGACCGGCGAGCGCCCTGACGCGACGAACTTCTCGTTGCATGGACTCTGGCCGATGCGGGAGGATTATTGCGGCGTAAGCGCCGAGCAGAAGGCCGCCGACAAGGATGGCGACTGGAACAAGCTGCCGGAAGTCACGCTTGCGGCCGAGACGAAGACTGCGCTGACAAAGGCGATGCCCGGCACGCAATCCGGTCTGGAACGGCATGAATGGGTGAAGCATGGCACCTGCACGAAGATGAGTGCCGACGACTATTTCGGCGTCGGCGTGCATCTCGTAAGCGCGCTCAACGCGTCGGCGGTGCGCGATCTTTTCGCTGCCAATATCGGCAAGCCGGTCAAGGCCGACGCGATCAAAGCGGCTTTCGACAAGAGCTTCGGGCCGGGTGCCGGCGATCGTGTCAAGATGAGCTGCCGGCGGGCCGGCAATGTCAGGATGATCAGCGAACTGACGATCGGGCTTTCGGAAGCCGCCGGGGCGGCATCGGCGAAAACTACCGGCCTTGCCGATCTGATCCAGGGCGCTGGAAAAACGTCGTTCGGCTGTGACGAGGGCGTCGTCGACGCTGCGGGCTTTTGACCGGAAATCCTGAGTAAACCGGGTTTGGCGTTGCCCGCAGGCGCTGTTTCGCCTACATAGCGGCACAATCGAAGTTTCCCGCCCGGAGYAGCGCAGCATGGCACGTCAGTTCATCTATCATATGTCCGGCCTCAACAAGGCCTATGGCAACAAGAAGATCCTGGAGAATATCCACCTTTCGTTCTACCCGGATGCCAAGATCGGTATCCTTGGTCCGAACGGCGCGGGTAAATCCACCGTACTGCGCATCATCGCAGGCCAGGACAAGGAGTATACCGGCGAAGCCTGGCTCGCCGAAGGTGCGACCGTCGGCTATCTGGAGCAGGAGCCGCATCTCGATCCCAACAAGACGGTGTTCGAGAACGTCATGGAAGGCGTTGCCTCGAAGACGGCCGTCCTCGATCGTTACAATGAATTGATGATGAACTATTCCGATGAGACGGCGGAAGAGGGCGCCAAGCTTCAGGACGTCATCGACAGCCAGAACCTCTGGGATCTGGAAAGCCAGGTCGAAATGGCGATGGAAGCGCTGCGCTGCCCGCCGCGCGACGCCGAAGTCACCAGCCTTTCGGGTGGTGAGCGTCGCCGTGTCGCGCTCTGCCGCCTGCTGCTTTCGCAGCCGGATCTGCTGCTGCTCGACGAACCGACCAACCACCTGGACGCCGAAACCATTGCCTGGCTCGAAAAGCATCTGCGCGACTATCCGGGCGCCGTGATGATGATTACCCACGATCGCTACTTCCTGGACAACGTCACCGGATGGATCCTCGAACTCGACCGCGGCCGTGGCATTCCTTACGAGGGCAACTATTCGGCCTACCTGCAGGCGAAAGCCAAGCGCATGCTGCAGGAAAGCCGCGAAGATGCATCGCGCCAGAAGGCGATCAGCCGCGAACAGGAATGGATCGCTTCCAGCCCGAAGGCCCGTCAGGCCAAGTCCAAGGCCCGTATCAAGTCCTACGAGCAGCTGGTGGATGCCGCCGAGAAGCAGCGTCCCGGCGACGCGCAGATCATCATCCCGGTCAGCGAGCGCCTCGGCCAGGTGGTCATCGAGATGGACGGCATCACCAAGGGCTTCGAGGGCCGCACGCTGATCAACGACCTGTCGATCAAGCTGCCGCCMGGCGGCATCGTCGGCATCATCGGCCCGAACGGCGCCGGCAAGACGACGCTATTCAGGATGATCACCGGCCAGGAAACGCCGGATGGCGGTTCGATCCGCATCGGCGAAACCGTGCATCTCGGTTATGTCGACCAGAGCCGTGACACCCTTGCGGCCGACAAGACGGTCTGGGAGGAAATTTCCGGCGGCGCCGAAATCATCAAGCTCGGCAAGTTCGACATGAACTCCCGCGCCTATTGTGGCGCCTTCAACTTCAAGGGCGGCGATCAGCAGCAGAAGGTCGGCAATCTCTCCGGTGGTCAGCGCAACCGCGTTCACCTTGCCAAGATGCTGAAGGCCGGCGGCAACGTTCTGCTGCTCGACGAACCGACCAACGACCTCGATACGGAAACGCTGGGTGCCCTGGAAAACGCGCTTGAGAATTTCGCCGGCTGCGCCATCATCATCAGCCATGATCGCATGTTCCTCGACCGTCTGGCGACGCATATTCTCGCTTTCGAAGGCGACGGCCATGTCGAATGGTTCGAAGGCAACTTCGAGGATTATGAACAGGACAAGGTTCGCCGTCTCGGCCCCGACGCCCTCAACCCGGGCAGCCAGGCCCATAAGCGCCTGACACGCTGATTTCACCCATTTTTCGTTTGTGAGAGCCCCGGTTCGCCGGGGCTTTTTCATGTCGGGCTCTGTCGCAATCTGAGCAGGCAATTTCGCGGAGAGAGCGAATTGCCGCTTGCCACTGCTTTTCAAATCACATAAAGATATCTTTATGTCTTGATTGGATCAAAGATGAGCGAACCGTTGAAGCTTGGACTGGATGCGCTGGTGGACGTCTTGAAGG